>CAZTST010000037.1:7605-19351 GCA_964616585.1 uncultured Draconibacterium sp. | reverse complement strand
GAGGCAAAAACTACACTTAGTCGATTGACAAAAATGGTACGTTCTTTACTTTTATTATCTCGTATAGAAAATAGGGAATATCTTAAAAATGAAACTATTATAATCGAACAATTGCTTACGGATATTCAATCTGAATTTCAAGACCGAGCTGATATTAAGCAGCAAATTATTAGCTTCACGAATTCAGCACAAAATACCTCATTTAAAGGAAATGCCGAACTGCTACGTATACTTTTTAGCAATTTAATTAGCAATGCTATTAAATATACTCCTGAAAAAGGAAGTATATCGCTTTCAATTGACCAAAAAGATAACCGTCTTATTATAAACATTATAGATAATGGCCCAGGCATTAGCGAAACTGATATTCCTTTTATTTTCGATCGTTTTAAGAAATTCGGCAAGCAAAAAGAAAGCTTTGGATTAGGTCTGGCTCTAGTCAAACAAATTGCTGATTATCATGATATTATAATACATGTAGAATCAAAATCTCAGTCCGGCACGGATTTTAAACTTTCATTCTAATTTGATAATAGACCTAGTTGTTTGGTGATTTTTCTTGGCGACTTTGCGTCTTAGCGAGATATAAACTAAAATTTTAATGCTTTCCACAACCACTCTTTTTTGTACTTTTAAGCCATCATTTTAAAAAATTAAATAAAGCATTATTTTGCCATTAAAATTTAACTATGACTGAAAGAAAAATTATATACGGATGCATGGGTTTGGGTGGTTCATGGAATACAAATCCAATTTCGATTGAAGATCAAAAAAAAGCTGATGGCGTAATTGAAGCTGCGCTTTCTGTCGGAATAACACATTTTGACCATGCAGATATTTATACTTTTGGCAAAGCCGAACAAGTTTTTGGCAATTATTTAAAGAGAAATAAATCGCTTCGCGATAAACTTTTTATACAATCCAAAACCGGAATTGAATTACATGCCGGGCCGCTTCAATCAAGCACTTACAACCTTTCTTCAAACTATATGAAATCTCAGGTCGATATAATCTTAAAACGTTTATCGACAGATTATTTAGATGCTCTGCTTTTGCATAGACCTGATCCTCTGACTTCTATGGAAGAAATTGCCGAAACGCTTCTGCAACTGAAAAAAAGCGAGAAAGTAAAATCATTTGGAGTGAGTAATATGTCGGTTGCCCAAATTCAATTACTTCAGTCATATTTGGATGAGCCCTTAATTACCAATCAAATACGATTAAGTTTGGCACATTCGCTTTTGCTCGATCTTGAAGTTTGGGTTAATCGTGAAGAATCTCCCAAAGAAGCCGGCTTGGATAATTTGTTGGCCTATTCTCAAAAACAAAATTTTAGTCTTCAAGCGTATAGTCCTTTAGCACAAGGAATATATTCAAAAAATATTTTTCAAGACGAAAAGGATAAAAAAACAGCTCAGCTGATTGAGGAATTAGCGGAGAAATACAGTACAAGTTCAACGGGAATTTTATTGGCATGGCTATGGACAATACCTGCTAATATTGAGCCGGTTATTGGAACAACAAATCTTAAAAGAATAAAAGAAAGCGCAGAGGCTTTAAAAGTCAATATATCGAGGGAAGATTGGTATGCTTTGTGGATAAATTCAAAAGGAATAAAACTGCCTTAGTCTATTTCCTCCATAATGCTGATTTTTTTTTCAACAATATCAGCCAGACTTACTGATTTAAGATAATCGATAATTTGATTATTTAATCCTCGCCAAAAACCAACAACTGCACAAATCTTTTCTCTTTCGCAATCGGCATCTTCGCATAGACAATCAATAACACATATTCCAGATTCAAAAGCCAAATGTATATCGTACATACTAATCGTATCTGCACTTCTATTAAGCTTATAGCCGCTTTTTCTACCTTTAAATGGAACAATTAAACCGGCTACTTTCAATGCAGAAATAATATGATCGAGGTATTTTACCGATAAATTTTGCTTTATAGCAATGTCTTTCTGAAATATGCCTTCTTTTCCTCCTTCTAAAGCTATTTCAATCATTGCTCTCATGCCATACCTTGTTTTTGTACTGAATTGCATAACAATTAGTTTTATTAAGAAATCACTCGAACATCAAAGGTAATCAAAATTGTTTTTTTTAATTTAAAGAGACCAAAAATATGATTAGGAGGAACCAATTCAAAATCTGATAATTTAATAACTGCTTTTCCTTTATAAAGTTGATTGCTATCAGATATCATTTCTGAATTGCATTCAACGGCTACTCTTCGTTCAACTCCACCTATACTAATCAAAATAGTCATTATTTGAGAAAAATCTCCCTTTATTAATTGTTCACAAACCTTATCATCAAATTTAATGTAAATATTAGGGTATTCTTCAGCATTAACCATTTGTTTAAAATCAGTCTTTATTTGCTTGATAGGAGTATTAAAATTTTCAACCGGAAATGCAAATAAATTCTCATATGAATCGGAAACTTTTGAAATATATTCTCGGCTATGTTTAATATTATCAAGTGTTTGACTATCATATTTTAGATAAAAATCTTTAATATTCGATTGTCCGTAAACAATTATATTTTGGACTAAAAACCTCTTGGGCATAGGATTTGCCCATATGCTCAAAAATGATATTCCAAAGAGGAAAATCATTATAATTTTTTTGAAATTTAAAAATTGAATATAATGTTTGATTTTATTTATCATAATTATAATATAAAAAGAACGGGCATGCAAATGCACGCCCGTCTTACAAATAATCAACAACTATAATTTAATCGCTGCTTCTAATACAATACCTTTAAATTGTCCACCATCAATATCACCGTGAGCAGCTCCTTCATATTTTTGGTTAACATAATCAAGTTTTACTAAAACACCGGTAACCATATTCCAGCCACCACCAAAGTTAACACGTGTTACTGTTGAACCATCATTATCAGAAACATTGTTATAACGAGTCGCCACATAGAAAGCTCCCGTGCGATAAACACCTTGAACAGCAGTTTGAGTAAAATGTTGATCAACACTATTTCTAACACCAGTCATGTTTTCGTAAACACCAAACACTTCTAATCCATGAAACTGAACAAAAACATTAGCCATCAATGAATTCATTTTTGTTTGTCCACTTGCTGGATCCCAACGACCAGTTTTAGAATTTGCTGTGCTTTGAGCTGAAGCATCAGCGGGAAGCATTACATCGTAATAACGAGCACCAGCACGGTCGCCACCCCATAAATATGATCCACTATGTCCTTCCGGAACAATATATCCGGATAAAGTTGCACGTAATCTTAGATCCTCATTTATTTTGGTATCATAACCTAATTTCCAATCGTAAACTAAATCTTTACCAAGATCATTTCCTCTACCATAATTCATACGGCCATTGTTGGAACCTAACATTGCAATTATACCTTTATTTCTATACATTATTTCCATACCGGGATTTGTAGTATAAGCATCCATAATTAAGTTACCTACAAATGGGTTGCCAGTAACAGCACCGTTAGTAGAGCGATAGAAATGAGCATCGCCATAGTTAGGATTAAATACACCAGCTTTAATAGTGATGTATTTCATAATATTATCTGCAGCAGGAAGAAAAGGAAGAGCATCGATTAACATATAACCACCTTCAACCCATGCTTCGTTATGATGACGTGAAGACATAAAGTTATTAATATACACACTAACTCCAGGAGCAAGATCTGCATTAATACTTAAATTTGCTGTAGGCAAATTAAAATTGTTTTTAATGTCTAATAATTCAATATTTGCTTCATGATTTATAGCTTGATATTGGATAGCGAAATCTGCTCCAACATAAACTTTTACTGCTTTAAAATCTTCTGGATTTTTCTTTTCTACTTCAAATTGCTGAGCAAAAACTGAAAGACCCAAAAAAAGACTAATTAAAATTAAAATTGATTTTCTCATTTTTTTTTGTTGTTTGAAATTAATACTTAATTGTTATTATTGTTTTGATTTATTGAAATGCAATACAAATTCTGTTTGGATATCACTTCCGGTAGTAACAGCACCAAACATAAAACTTGGAGGCTCCACATTAAAATCCTCCATATTGAATGGAAATTTAAACTGAAAAATAATTTGTGAATCATTCTCTTGCCTACCACTAACTTTAAGCTCAACCTCTTTTTTCACTCCGGCAATTTCAAGATCTCCAAAAACGGAACCTATAATCTCTTGATTATTTACCGATAACTTTTGAATAGATTTGGTTGTAAAACTAATTAATGAATATTCTTTGACTTTTAAAGCTTTCTGAGCAATCTCATCCATTTTTTTATGCTCACTTTTTAATGAGATGCCAGGCAGTTGAAATTCAACCCGTTTTAACTCCATAACATCTTTTTGTTCGGAATTTATAATCTCAATTTTACAATTTTCAATAGAAGCATCCATTTGCCAATCGTGCAAACTTGAAGTGCCAGATAATTGTACTTTACTTTCCCCATTTACATGATAGGAGACTGTTTGTGAAAATCCGAAATTTAATCCTAGTAAAACTAGAACAAAGCTAAGAATTGGTTTTAAGTAATTGATTTTTAGTTCTTTATACATATCCTATTTATCCTATTGATTTGATAGGGCAAAAGTACAAACACTAAAATTTTTCTTTGTTATACAATTAACACAAATGCTTATACAATTTTCAGATTTGGAAAATGTATAAGCGAAATTTAATTATCAGAACCAAGAAGGTTAGATTTTGATTTAAGGTTTTGTATAATACAATTCTGCACCGGGACCAAGAGGCCAGCCAAAATATATCCAAACCATTAATAAGATAGTCCAACTGATAAAGAACAAAATAGAATACGGAATCATTACCGAAATAATAGTTCCTATTCCTGCTTTGCTATCATATTTCTGAACATAAGCAATGATTAAAGCAAAGAAGCTCATCATCGGAGAAATTAAATTGGTAACGCTATCGCCAATGCGATAAACCGCTTGTGATAGTTCTGGAGAATAGCCCATTAGCATAAAGATTGGAATAAAAACAGGAGCCATTATCGCCCATTTAGCTGATGCACTCCCCATCAGCATATTGATCATAGCTGCAAAAATGATAAACAAAATCATTAAAACATAAATATTCAAATCTGCTGCTTTTAGAGCTTCAGCACCTTTTACCGCAACATAAATACCTAAATTACTTTCTTTAAAATAAGCCACAAATTGTGCTGCAAAAAAGACCAGAACTATATAAACCGCCAGCGACTTCATACTATCGGCCATGCCTTTCATAACATCGGCATCTGATTTAAATTTCTTGACAACTACTCCAAAAACAACGCCTGCAATTCCAGCTACTAAAAATAAAAGAGTGACAACACCTTTCAACAAAGGCGATTTTAGCAACTCCCCTCCATGTCCGCGAAAAAATCCATCATCAGGAATAAGGCCAAGTAAAATTACAGCGGTAAAAGCGATAAAAATACCTGTAACCCAACGTAATCCTTTTTTCTCATCAATTGTTAATTCGTGCATATCCTCAGCCACAACTCCCTCTTGAGGAATATATGAACCCAAACGAGGAACAACAATTTTTTCAGTAATCCAGGTTCCTACAAAAGCAATTATGAAAGTAGAAACTACCATAAAATAGTAGTTAGCTGTGGGGTTAACATGATATCCGGGCTCAATAATCTGTGCCGCTTCCTCGGATAATCCAGCTAGTAATGGATCAATTGTTCCTAGAATTAGGTTTGCACTAAAGCCTCCGGAAACACCTGCAAAAGCAGCAGCCATTCCAGCAATTGGATGACGACCTACAGCCATAAAAATAACTCCCGCAAGAGGAATTAATAAAACATATCCAACATCAGAAGCAGCATTACTAACGATTCCTGAAAAAACCAAAACAAAGGTCAACATACTTTTGGGTGAGTTTAATACAAGCATTCTTATTACAACTCCAATTAGTCCACTGTGCTCTGCAATTCCAATACCTAACATAGCGACAAGTACAATTCCTAAAGGTGCAAAGTCAGTGAAATTAACAACAGTTTTCTCTAAAATAAATCGCATTCCATCGAGAGATAAGAGATTCTTTACTGGAATAATTTCATGAGTGCTTGGATGAGCAACCTGCCAACCCAATAAATATCCTATCCAACTTACAACCAGCGTACTAAGAGCAAATAATAAAAACAAAGTTGCAGGATGAGGTAAAGCATTTCCACCGCGCTCAATTATATTTAGAAATCTTTGGAAAATAGTAATTTTTGCTTTTGAAACCATGTTATATATCTTGGTGTTGTGCTTAAGTATTATGGACAAAAATAGCAATTATCTAATTGCTAGCAATATCGGCAAAAAAAGAGCATAGTCATTTACAAATATCTCAATCTTGAAACAATATACAAATTGCTTGTGCGCTAATCCCTTCGCCATTTCCAACAAATCCTAAACCTTCGGTGGTTGTTGCTTTTATGGAAATATTATCAATTTCGATATTTAATATTTTCGCAATATTCTTTCGCATCTGCAAAGTATAAGATGCTATTTTAGGCTGCTGTAATATCACAGTTGAATCTATATTTGCAATTCTAAAACCCTTTTCGCTAATCATTTTATTTACTTTATCTAAAAGTAATAAACTCGAAACATTTTTCCATTGAATATCGGAATCTGGAAAATGCAATCCAATATCGCCTAAGGCTAATGCTCCCAATAATGCATCACAAATAGCATGTAAAAGCACATCGGCATCAGAATGCCCTAATGTTCCTTTTTCATAAGGAATATGCACACCGCCAAGGATTAATTTATCACCTTTTGCCAGGCGATGAACATCATAACCGATACCAATCCTATAATTATTCATCTGTTAAAAATAAAAAAAGCCCTGACTAATAGCCAAGACTTTTCAAGCTTTTTATTTATTTCTTTATAATTCATAAGACAAAGTAAATCTCAAAGTATTTTTAAGAGGATTGTTTGGATTTGTTGAAATAAGATAAGAAAAATCCAGACCGAAAACATTGTATTTTAATCCGGCACCAAGCGTAAAATACTGACGATTACCCTTTTGTGCCGATTCGTAGAAATAACCACCACGAACAGAGAATTGCTTATCATACCAATATTCTAAACCTCCACCAATGTTAATTTCCTGCATTTCCTCGCCAAAAGGCGCATCATAGAATGAATGCAACATTCCGGTTATAACCGAAACATTATTATCAATATAAGGTGCTATTATATTACCATCCTCATCGTGAACAGGTGGAGTTGGAACCAATAATTTTGTTAACTCAACAGTTAAAGCCAATGTATTATACGAATCCATTTCCATTTCCATACCTAAACCAAGACGCAAATTAGTTGGTATAAAATCTTTTTGTGTACTGGAAGTATAAGAGATTTTATTACCGATATTGTTCACCACCAAACCGGCATTAATTGTAACATCGTTTTTACCAATTTCAATAATATTACGGTAAAACATTGAAACATCGGCTGCTACAGAAGTTCCGGCACGAGAATCAACACCATTTATATTTTGACCAAGAGTTAGATTTGAATAGATAAATTTTCCTGTAACTGCTGCAGAAAAATTATCGCTTAGTTTTCTGGCATAGGCCATATCTATAACCCATTCGTTGGGTTTATATGTTCCCAGAGAAGTTCCTTCTTCGTTGGTAAAAGTAATATTTCCCAAAGAAAAATATCGTAATGAACCTCCAATAGTTTGCTCATCGCCAATTTGTTTATAAAAAGAAACATAACCCAAGCCTATATCATCAACCAAACCTTTTAGCCAAGGAACATAAGAGATATTAAAACCCATATCATTTTCGATAAAAGCAAGTTTTGAAGCATTCCAGAAAATAGAATTTCCATCCGGAGAAGTAGCTACACCAACATCACCCATGCCGCCTGCTCTAGCATCGGGGCCTATCATTAAAAATGGAACTGCTGTGGTTATAGTTCCAAAATCGCGTGTTGTTCCTGTTTCTTGTGCCAAAATTGAAGTGGTACTCAAAAGTAAAACGATTGAGAGAAGAAGTATAAATTGGTTTTTCATTCTTGAATTATTAGTCATTTAAATTATTAAAATCAGATTTATTTCAAAAAGTTCACAAAAATAACGAAATTATCAGGTTTTTAGTATTTATCATCTTTCGGTTATTTTAAATAAACAAGTTTTGCTGTTTTGCTTTTTTGATTACCTTTTTCATCGATCAATTGCAAACGGTAAATATACATTCCTTTCATTATTTTGCTTCCGTGTTCATCGTTGCCATCCCAACTAATATGATTAATTCGAGAGGAATAGGAGGTAAAATTATCTTCAAGATGTTTTACCAATTTACCATCAAGACTAAATATATCCAGAATAAGTTTAAGTTCCTGATTACCGGCATTATGCTCAAAAGAGAAAATAGTTTCATCGTAAAATGGATTTGGGTAATTCATTACAGCTTCCAGAGCCAAAATTGCCGAATTAGAGACATAAAACTTCAAGCTTGCTTTAGAAGAATTATTGTAAATATCCCATACCTTGAATGTTAACTCATGTTCGCCTTCATCGAGTTTGAAAAATGGATACTTAATACTTCCACTTCTAAAAGTATTAAGATCAGATTCGTAATAATCGTTTAGAATTTTCATATTGGCTTCATCTGCATCCATAAAAACGGTAATATCATGTCCTATTCCATTTCCAATGGTGTTTATTCCGTTTTCATCACTTATATTGGCCAATAGTATTGGATTTTCGCTGGTCATTCCACCTTCAATAAAATTCTCATCATTTAGATAGAGTTTGATAATTGGACCTTCTGTATCTATTTGACTATTTTCATCGAAGCCACCAATTACAATTTCTCGATTATAACCTCCTGCATCGGAATCTTCGCCGGCAGCATAAAGACTCAATTTACCATTTCCAAAATTGTAGGCTATATCTTTTGGCACTACAAATGAAAATTCAAAATCGCCATCTTTCACCTCGGCTTTGCCTTTATACAATACATTTTTTTGCAAATCGAAATTATAAGGAACGCTACCAGGATCGTTAGCAAGTGTGGTAATCACAGTCGATTTATCGAAAATTACAGGATAAACATGACCATTGAAATTATCTAACTTAATTCCATTATGATCATTAATCTGCCCTTGAATATGAACAAAAGAAAGCGCTTTCAATGTATCATTCTCCTGATCTACAGGCGATTCGTTTATCATGGTTATCTGAGCTAAGTTTTGCGGAATACTAAGTTTTAAAGCAGGATCGCCGAGTAAAACAAATTTCATCACATTAAATCCTGAACCACTGGCACGTTTAGTAAGCTTCAAAATATCGCCCATACGCAAATAATTGTGGTCGGGATGATTTAGAGCAGTATTGTAGAAATGCCTGCTTATAACAAAATTTGAGCCTGCATAAGTTGCGCGAGAAGTCGTAAATAATGCTATTCCGCCTCCTTTTTCATTTAAGATGATAGACTCACCTGCTGAAATTCTAAGAGGATCATCATAGCGAGCAAATTCGCAAGTAGCAGTTAGAAATACAGGTAATTTATCTTTATTAGTCCAACTTTCAATATCGGGCATGTCGAGAAATCTTTCCTGTCCCCAACCTGTTTCTCCGCCGTGACCTGTATAACTTAAAATCAAAGCTCCTTTATCAATTCGCTCATTTATAGCTTCGTTCACTTTTGGAGAACGTTGACCGGCAGGAGTAGAAACCTGAGGAAAAGCATCAACGTAAATTTTATCCAGATTTCCGCCGGGAAAAATTGTATCAACCATTTTGGCTAAATCATTAGCTTGTCGGATATGCAAATTATTATCTTCATCATCGCCAACAAAGCAAATAATATTACGCCAATCGCCATAAACAGCTGATTCTGAACTTGCATAATGCTTTATTTTTGCTACTGCCTGATTCGCTTCTTCAATAGTTACAACAGGCAAGCGCCCAATACCAATATCAACATCATCATAATACAAATCACCTTCATCAATATCTAAAAAGCCAAAATAATCGTCAATTGCAATTGAAACGATAGGATCGAAACTTTCATAAGATTCATAAGTTGGAACGAGGTTGGTATTAATAATTTCCCTTTTCAAATAATCGTAGGAAGCATCACCAAAAAGTAATAGATATTTTAAAGGTGTACTTTCAGAAGAATGCATGTAAACAGAGCGAGCAAAATCACGAATTGCAGTAACATCCTGAGAACCACTTGAAAATTCATTATAAATTTTATAAAGTGGTGCTATTTCTACGCTTAAGCCATCTTGGCGATGAAAATCGGCTAACTCATTAGCTTGCTGAATAAACTCTTTTGGACAAACTATTAGCATGTCCACATTAGATATTGCATGTAAATTTTGATTAGAAATTTTCTCAACAAATTGAGCGCTATATGCCATGTTAGGATTAAATGCGATAAACTCGCGAAGCATTTCAGTGGCAACTTTAAATTCAGAGTTAATACCGTTGGAATTCAATTGCAAACTTCCAACATTGATAATATCGCTAATGTCCCAAAGCAAAACAGAGGCGTTTACATTACCAATATTAAAATTAGTAATTTTTTCATTCCCAACTGATTCGGCACTACGGAAAGCCAACTGATTATTTCCTAAAATGAGTTTTCGCTTTATATTGATTTCTAAATAATCGAGCCAACCAACTGAGCTGGAAAGAGGTCGATTATATTTTAAATCAATACTTATTGAAGGTTCAGAAGTAAGTTGAAAATATTTTTCGAATGTATTGTCATAAGCATAAGCCGGATAGCTCCCGGTAGGAATTTTGCTAATGCTTGCATTACCAAGCAATTGATTATTATAAAGTATATCGAAGGAACTAGTGTTGTAAGATCTGGCAACCAATTCGACTCTTATAAAAGCTGTAGAACCCGGAACTAAATTTTCAAAATTGAAACTGTATTTACTCGAATTAGTAAACTCAAATTTATCGCCTAGCCATCGCCTGCCGGAACCAATTAGATTGAAAGTTTCATTTTCGACAAAGGCATAATCTGTAAATGCATCTACCTGAAAATTAGCATTTTCAGAATCTTGCGGAAGATTATTAATCCGTTTTCCATTTTGATTTCCTATTTGAACAAAATAATATGCATTTCGATCGTAGATATTTAATTGATGTTCAAAAATATTTTTTGTTGAATTATACTGCCAAGTATCAGGCCCTTGCGCATAAAAAAGAAGATAGTCTGTAGCATCAAATTTACCATCATTTCCGTCTGAAACCTTAATCGCCAATTCCGGAATATCAGGATAACGAAAATCATCATTCTTTTCTTTTAACATTCCACCAAAACCATAAACAGCAATTTTTTCAGGATTCAGATTTGAAAGTGATATTCCGGCATTTTGCAAATCGGTTCCGCTAATCTTAAAGATGCCACTTTTATCGACTTTAAATTTGTACCAATCGCCATTGGCCATTTTTGATTCATTGGCAAAAGAAAATTCAGCCAAAATATTTTTTTCCTTTTCTTTTACAAACTCAATATTTAAACTAAAGTCGGTAAGCAAATTAAAGGCATTCAAAACGGAATTTCTTTTAATCGGAATAAATTCGATTCGTGCAATTTTGCCGGATTTTATTTTTTTAAAAGTAGTTTTAATCTGTATTTCTTCCGAAATATTTTTAAAAACATGGTGTAAATTAGTTGCATCAATAATTGGAACTAATTGGAATTGTTGATTATTTATCTGAATTTTGAGAGCTATAACATTGTCATCT
>CAZTST010000037.1:0-7595 GCA_964616585.1 uncultured Draconibacterium sp. | reverse complement strand
GCAATAAACCATAAGCTCCATTATAAACGGCATCGTTAAAAGAAAAAATAGGAATTACTTCATCTTCAGTCTCATTTAAATAGTTAATCGGTTTCCAATCAATATGAAAATCCTTTTGAACTGACTGCGAAAAAAGCAAGATATTCAGCAAAAGAAAAAAAATAAGTACGCTTCTTTTTAACATTTAAATTATGGGTTAAAACGATTCAGTTGTTATTAATATTTCGGAGCACAATGATAAGCAATTTTTAAAAATTCGGTAAGACAAAATTATTCAAGACATTTTTTCAATGTTTTGAGTTCATTCAATCATATTAATAAATATTCCAACTACAATAGAACTTAAATCTAAACGTTAAGATAATATCAATATTGTGAATAAAACGCTAGTTTATTTTAGCGTTATATTTTTTATTGATACGAAATATATTTGTATTATTGTTAATTATAATAGAGCTCAAATAGTTGATAAAGCTATGATTAGAAGATTCACCGGTTTTCTTACATTATGCCTTCTTGTAATAACTAACGTAGAGGCTCGTACTCAAGATGTTAGTATTTCACAATTTATGGCAAATCCTTTGTTCACTAACCCTGCTTTTGCAGGCTCGTACTCAGGATTAAGAGCTACAATAATGTATCGAAATCAGTGGCCTGGTAATCCATATATTAATTTCGAGTCTGTTTCTGCTTCTTTCGATAAATCTTTTGAATCTATTAATTCAGGTTTTGGAGCATCTTATATCACAACCAGAGTTGGTGGTGATGCATTAATTTCGAATACCATGAGTGCTTATTATGCATATCAGATTCAACCATCGGAACAAATTCAAATCAATTTGGGTGTAAAAGGATCTTATTTCCAAAACCAATTAAATTGGACTCGAGTTAGTGTTTCAACTGTTTACGACACTATAAGAAGCATGATAGGTTTCGGAGTTGGAGCGCCATATTACTCATCCATAGATAATTATGATATTGGTCTTGGTATTTCATTTACTTTTAAAGATGATTTTATAGGTGGTTTTTCATTGGAGCATATAAACTCTCCCGGCATTTCTTTTTATAAAGATGATACAACAAGTCTTCAAATAAAAACATCTTTCTTTGCAGCAGCAAATATCAATGCCGGTGGAAATAATTATATTCCATTAATCATTACACCAAGTATTTATTATCAAGGAAGAACTGGTTTTCAGCAATTTAGCTTTGGTACAAATATAAGACTAGGTTCAATTTTTGCAGGTGCCTGGTATCGTTTAGATTTCAATCACACCGACGATGTTGTTGCCTTAATAGGAGCACAATATAAACAACTAAACTTAGGATATAGTTTTGACTTTTCACTTTTGCCATACGGTAATTTCAATGGCGGCGCACACGAATTAACATTATCATATCAAATAAATAAGTATCAAAATTCAGAATCAGTGAAACGAGGGCGGATACAATCGCCTGGTTTTTAAATATAAATTATAAAAAAAGAATTGTTTTAAAAATAAATATAATGTACACTTTTCGAAAAATAGGAAGTTTGGTTCTAATGGCAATTCTAATTGTTGCCATTGGTTCTTGTGGAAAAAAGAACAGCGAATCTCGTAGCACCGGATGGAAATATAACGATGCTGAAAATGGCGGATTTGAAGTAGCAAAATATGTGGAACAAGACACCGGCCCGGGTTTAGTCTTAATTGAAGGCGGAACTTTTGTTATGGGAGCAACTCAAGATCCTACAATTTTTACACGAAACAATCAACCGGTTCGAGTTACTATTCGATCGTTTTATATGGATCAAACCGAAGTTTCAAATATTGATTATTTGGAATATCTGCATTGGATAAATAGGGTATTTGGAAACAGATATCCTGAGGTATACAGAAAAGCGCTTCCCGACACATTAGTATGGCGGCAGCGTCTTGCATATAACGAACCATTGGTTAGTAATTATTTACGACATCCTGCTTATAAAAACTATCCTGTTGTTGGAGTTTCGTGGGTTCAGGCAAACGATTATGCTAAATGGCGTACTGATAGAGTTAATGAAATAAGGTTAGTTAAAGCAGGAGTTATTGGTTTAGATATTAATCAGAGTGAAGAAGAAAATTTTAATACTGAAGCATATCTGCAAAATCAATATACCAGCCCTATTGAAGGCAAAAAACCTATAAAAAATTTATCATACAATCCTGAAGACCCAAATAGTCAGGAGTTTAGATCTTCACGTTTCGAAGATGGAGTCTTATTGCCCAGTTATCGGCTTCCTACCGAGGCAGAATGGGAATATGCCGCTCTTGGATTAGTTGAAAATTCTGAATATGAGCGTATTAGTCAACGAAAGAAATATCCTTGGAATGGAAATTATCTTCGCACAAACGATAAAAAATACTATGGCAATTTTGTAGCTAACTTTAAACGAGGAAGAGGCGATTATATGGGAGTTGCCGGTTCTTTAAATGATGGAGCAGATATTACAGCAGAAGTTGGTTCATATTATCCTAACGATTTTGGTCTTTTTAATATGGGCGGAAATGTTAGCGAGTGGGTTATAGACGTTTATCGTCCAAATACTTTTGAAGACTGGGACGATTTAGGTTCGTTTCGTGGAAATGTATTCCAAACACAAGTACGCGACCAAAACGGTTTTATTGCTTTGAAAGATTCTTTAGGTAGAATTCGTTATCGCGATGTTACAGTTGAAGAGAGTGAAAACAGAAAAAATTATCGTAAAGCCAACAATATCGATTATCTTGATGGCGATTTTGCATCAGAAGCTCGTCCCGATGGTAACTGGAATACTTCAACAACAGATACAACAAGTATGTACAATTTCGGTAAAACATCAATGATTAACAATGAAGCAAGAGTTTATAAAGGAGGATCGTGGAAAGACGGAGCTTATTATTTAAGCCCTAGCGTTCGTCGTTATTTAGACGAAAACGAAGCTGCAGATTATATTGGTTTCCGCTGTGCAATGGATCGTGTCGGAAGCCCAATTGCGAATAGAAAATAAATTTTAATTGAATATATATTAACCCCATTGGCCAAGGCGAATGGGGTTAATTTTTATAAAAATGCAGATAGAAGAACTATACTCATATTTTTTAAAGTTCCCAAAAATAGGTACTGATACTCGTAAAGAACTAAAAAACAGTATCTTCTTTTGTCTTAGTGGCGAAAATTTTAATGGGAATCAGTTTGCAACCCAAGCTCTTGAAAAAGGAGCTGCATATGTAGTGATAGACGATAAAAATTATTTGCAAAATGATTTACGTTTTATTTTGGTGAAGAATAGTTTGGAAACTCTTCAAAAACTAGCTAAATATCATCGCCAAAAATTTACAATTCCCATTATTGGTATTACCGGCTCAAATGGCAAAACCACAACTAAAGAGCTTGTAACTACTGTTTTATCTCAACATTTTTCAGTTATATCTACCGAAGGAAATTTAAATAATCATATTGGAGTTCCTTTAACCTTACTTAAAATTAAGGAACAAACTGAAATTGCCATCGTTGAAATGGGAGCTAATCATCCTTATGAAATAGAATTTCTATGCAATATTGCTTTGCCTGATTATGGAATTATTACAAATATCGGGAAGGCGCATCTCGAAGGTTTTGGTTCATTAGATATAATAAAAAGAACAAAATTAGCTCTATATCAATCGGTTAAATCACGCAGAGGAAAAGTATTTGTTAATTTTGATGATTCTTTGCTAAAGAACGAAGCTCAAGATATTTCATATATTTCATTTGGAACGAGTAGTAATTTTGATATTCACGGTCAAATCACTAATGGATTTCCGCTTTTGGAAATTATCTGGGGACTAAAGAATCAAGAACAAAAGCATAAAATAAGTTCTAAGCTTTTTGGCGATTACAATTTATCGAATATTTTAGCAGCAATTTCTGTTGGGAATTATTTTGGGCTTTCGCCCGAAAAGATTTCTAGTGTTTTAGAAAATTATTTTCCACAAAATAATCGCTCACAATTTATTCAAGGCATAAATAATGAATTAATTATGGATGCTTATAATGCAAATCCC
The DNA here is from genome assembly GCA_964616585.1 of uncultured Draconibacterium sp. Taxonomy (GTDB): domain Bacteria; phylum Bacteroidota; class Bacteroidia; order Bacteroidales; family UBA12170; genus UBA12170. The sequence goes on along the minus strand of CAZTST010000037.1, from coordinate 3,549 downwards.
AGTAGTTTGAGTATTGCTTTAGCAAATTTCGCAAAAGATACACATCCAAATAAAGCAGTAATATTTGGCGATATGTTTGAATTGGGAACATTTGCGCCCGAAGAACACAAAACAATTCTTGAATTGCTTAAAGATATGCCTTTCAAATTAACAATATTAATTGGTTATATATTTAAACAATTTGAATTGGAATATCCTGATTTCCATTTTTATAATAATACAATCGAGTTTATAGAACATATTAATTCATTGAATATTAAACAAATGCGTATCTTAATTAAAGGTTCGAGAGGAGTTAAACTTGAAGTTTTACAAGATTATTTAATCTGGTGAAGTCTTATCGGGTTATCGGTATTATGTCGGGCACTTCAATGGATGGATTAGATTTAGCTTATTCTGTTTTTTCGAAAAAGGGTGAAAAGTGGAAATATCAAATTCTTAATGCTGAAACAATTTCTTATTCTTCCGAATGGGAAAATCGATTAAAAAATTTACCAAAATCAAGCGCACAAGAATTTGTAAAAACAAATGCCGATTATGGCCATTTGATTGGAAATGAAGTAAATAAATTTATCAAAAAACATAATCTTGAAGTTGATTTTATCAGCAGTCATGGCCATACCATATTTCATCAACCAGCATTGGGTTTTACATCTCAAATTGGTGATGGAGCTTCAATTGCAGCCGAAACCAATCTTGATGTAGTATGTGATTTCAGAAGTCTTGATGTTGCTTTAAATGGTCAGGGAGCTCCTTTAGTTCCAATTGGAGATAAACTGTTATTTTCGGGATTTGATTATCGACTTAATTTAGGAGGTTTTGCAAATATTTCGTTTGAAGAAAACGAGAAAACATTAGCTTTTGATATTGCTCCGGCAAATATTGCTTTTAATTTTTTTGCGAATAAAGAAGGCTTGGTCTTTGATGAGGAGGGCGGCTTGGCGGCAAAAGGAAATACGATTCCTGAGCTTTTACAAAAATTGAATGCACTACCATATTATCAAATAAAAGGCTCAAAATCGCTTGGAAGAGAATGGTTTGAAACTGAATTTTTACCTTTGATTAATTCCTACTACCCCAATAATGATATTCTTAGTACCTTAGTTCAGCATTTGACTTATCAAATCTCTTTAGTTTTAAAACGAATATCTAAAAAGAATCAAAAACTCTTAATTACAGGTGGCGGAGCTTACAATTCTTTTTTAATTGAACAATTAAAAAAGATGACAAATGTTGAAATCGTCATTCCTTCAGACGCTCTTATTCAATTTAAAGAAGCATTGATCTTTGCTTTTCTGGGTGTTTTACGCCTTGAAAACCAGATTAATACTTTGAAAGAAGTTACAGGAGCAAAGCGCAACTCCATCGGCGGAGCCATTTATAAAGGCAAATAAAAAACCAAAAAAAAGAGCTTGCATCTAAACACAAACTCTTTTTTATTGTGATAATCAATCTTTTAATGTGAATGCAATAATGTTGCTTGTAACCAGTAAGTTGCAATACCTGCAAAATAACCCATCAAAGCCAACAAACTAATCCTTTTCATATACCAAATAAAATCTATTTTCTCCATTCCCATAGCAGCAACACCTGCAGCTGAACCAATAATAAGAATACTTCCTCCGGTTCCGGCGGTGAAAGCAAGCAATTCCCAGAAAATTCCGTCCACAGCAAAATGACCAACCGCTTGGATATCATACATACCCATAGCACCTGCTACCAATGGAACATTATCAACTATTGCCGACAAAATACCGATAGCTGTATTTATTATATAAATATTTTTATTGGTAACTTCATCAAGCCATCCAGCTAAAAGTCCTAATTGACCAGCAGATTGTAAACTAGCTACTGCTGAAAGAATTCCAAGGAAGAATAGAACTGTAGGGACATCAACTTTACGTAATATATTCACAACAGATAACTTACGTTTATCTTCTCCATTTTTATGTTTATGCATAATTTCGACTGCTATCCATAAAATTCCTAATCCTAAAAGCATCCCCATATATGGAGGTAAATGCGTAACTGTTTTAAATATTGGCACAAACAATAGAGCTCCAACACCCATTAATAAAACTAATTTACGTTCAAAAGCTGAAGTAAACTCAGTCTTTTCTTCAATCGAAATAATAGGACGACTAACATCCCCTTTCATTATAAAAGAAAGAAACAGTGTAGGCACCAACAGTGAGATTAAACTTGGCAAGAAAACCATTGAAATTATTTTAACAGCAGTTATTTGGCCACCAATCCATAACATTATGGTTGTTACATCGCCAATTGGCGAAAAGGCTCCTCCGGAATTTGCTGCTAAAACTACCATGCTGGCAAAAAACCAACGTGTTTCTTTATCATCAATAAGTTTGCGCAACAATGCTATCATTACAATAGTTGTAGTAAGATTATCTAAAACTGCAGACATAAAAAATGTTAAAAAGCCAATTATCCACAAAAGCTTTACCTTTTTTGTCGTTTTAATCTTGTCAGTAATCAATTTAAATCCTTGATGTTGATCAATTATTTCAACTATTGTCATTGCACCAAGCAGAAAAAATAAGATTTCGGCAATTTCGCCTAAGTGCTCAATTATCTGATTATGGACAATAAAATCAATCATGCCCAGCGAAGTGCTTGAATCCGGATGAGATAAAATAAACTCATTCCAAGCTGTGCTTACACCACTGTTAAAAATATCAGCAGCTCCAAAAATATAGGCTACCCAAGTTAAAGAACCAATCACCAAGGCTGTTGCAGTTTTGTCAATTTTAAGCGGATGTTCAAGAGCTATAGCTGTATAGCCCAGAACAAAAATGATAATCATTAGTATAAACATATTGTAATAATTAGTTTAGTAAACATTTTATTTAAGAAGCTTTTGCATTTTTTATTTTATGAGTATTTTCATAAAGGATGTTATTTATAATTTTTTCCCATTTTTCTGCAAACTTAAATTCTTCGTTTATCATAAAATTATCATATTCAATATTATAACAGTCTAGTATTTGTTTTTGTTTGTTAATATCGAAGTAGGTAAATGATAGTTCAATTTTTTCAGTTACTTTATAGCTGCCTTCTATATTATTAATTTTTTTATTAAAACTCAAAATCTGGCATTTTTTGATTTCTGCTAAGTTAATTACATTCTCTTGAAAACCTTCTGTGGTTTTCCTGCTAAAGAATAATTTGAGATTATCATTATCAATGCCAATTATTTTATTGTTTAATATCTCAAATTGTGAAATTGAGCTATTGCTAATTGTGGCTAAATCGTTAATCCTTTTTAGCGATTTTTTATCTCCGCTTTTAGAATTACGAGTGACAATTATTATTGGTAAAATGAAGAGCAGTATTATTATCACGCCTATTAATGTTATTCCTAAGTCCATTTTTTTTATATTTTTCGATTAATACTTTATTAAATCAGTTCCTAAACAATTAATTATGATTTAGCGAATTGAAAAGTTACTTCTTAAAGCTCATAAAAAAAGCAATAAAAAATATAAATGAATTATAGGAAAAAATGAAATGGAAATACAATATCAGTTT
>CAZTST010000036.1:0-19352 GCA_964616585.1 uncultured Draconibacterium sp. | reverse complement strand
AATACTTTCTATACTTTCTGATGGTTGTTCAGATAATACTCAGGCGATCTCAATAACTGTATTAAATACTAATCGTCTACCTGTTTTCGAAAGCATAGAAAGTATTGAATTACAAGCAGGAAGCACAATAAATATCAATATTCTGGCAAACGATGCTGATGCTGATATGCTTTATTTACAGATGATTAACGCTCCTGATTTTGTGCAATTTAACGATTTAGGTAATGGTGACGGAACTTTATATTTTGCACCTTCAATAAGCGATGCAGGAAACTTTATATTTGAAATTATTGCCGATGATGGGCATGGTGAAACAGTTTCAACTATTATAAACTTACAAGTTATTGCAGCGCCGATTTCTGAGCGCATTGTACTCAATACTTCTATGGTTACTGATTTGGTTGAAGGTGGTTCACGCAATACACCACTTTATCTGGTCAATGAGCAAGATAAGGATCCTTTCTTAAATCAACATCCAAAAAGCAAAAGTTGGATTCCTTCAAAAAATATTGTTGGAAGTCCATTCCTTACAATTATTGATTTGAATGAAGAATACTTTATCGATTTTGCATTATTACATGATATGCAATACGCCGACGACCTTCATTTTTCAGTTGGTACACCAGATAATTGGACAGAAATATCGACTTATAACACATCTGCATATAAGCAATGGGCAGAAGTAAGTCTAAAATCTAACAGCCGATATTTATTATTGTCGATGTATAATACTATTTATGCACAAATAAATGAGCTGGCCTTGTATGGTTACGCATTAAACCCATCTTTTAAGTTGAATACAAGTAAAAACAATGATGTCAATTCCACAAAAATCGAAAACAATCCAAATCCGGCAAAAAATCGAATTTATTTCAAGAATAAATCAGAAAATCAAACAGTTGAAATAATAGATGTTAATGGCAGAGTAGTTTTAAGAACGCAAGAAAACTTAGTGGAAATATCTCAGCTGCCAAATGGAATTTATCTTCTCAGACTTCACGATCAAAATCAGGTGATTTTCAAAAGTCGATTTATCAAAAACAAATAAAAATCAAAAAGGGTAAAGATAGAAATCAACTTTAGATTTCTATCTTTACCCTTTTTAAATATTTCATAAATACAAGAGCACAATCCACTGCTAAAATTTGCATTAAGGCAAAAAAAAATGCTGTTTAAAACAAACAGCATCACTCAAAATTTCTTAAGAAAACTTTACGCAGTATAAAATCCGTCTGCTTTAGCATCTCTCAAAGCATTTGATATGCCTTTTTTGCTAATAATGCGCATGCCTTTAGCCGATACTTTTAAAGTTATAAATCTATCCTCTTCAGGGATAAAAAATTTCTTAGTATGTAAGTTAGGATAAAACTTTCTTCTAGTTTTAGCGTGAGAGTGAGAAACACTGTTCCCTGTAATCACTTTTTTTCCTGTTATTTCGCAAATTCTTGACATCTTCCTATTTATTTAATTCTTGTTTCTGTAAAAAGGACTGCAAAATACGGCATTATTTTCCAAAAAAACAACCCTTTTTTAAAATTATTAATGAATTTAGATTATACTGTAAGTGAAATAATTTAAACCTGATATTCAACTAGTTATATAGCTACTGATAGAAAATTATTATTCTTTTATTCCTGTTGTAACTGCTCCAGTCTCGTAATCAAGTTCCGAGCCACCCATAGAATGTGGAATCATATAAATTGCGAATAAGACAACACAAGCAATTATGGGCCATAAACGATTTTTTTTGTTCTTACGTAAAACGAAGAAAGCAATTACCCAAAACAAGAAAGCAGCAAGTGTTTTATTATCTGTCCAATCACCACCAAAAGGCCAACCGGTCCATAAATCACCAAATGCATACAATTGCACAACCGGACCTAAAATCATACCGCCAATTCCCAGTGTAATTAAAGTTATAGTAGTATATTTGAATGTACGATGTCCATTTCCAATAGCCTCTATTCCCGTGCGTGTAGAATAAAGCATTGCCAAAAACATTAGGATAATGTGTGGAATCAAAATTATTTTAGGAACATCACCTTTAAATCGAATAACAACAGGATCTTCATTTACAGCATAATATTTGCCGTCAAGTTCAAGCGAAATCATATATTCAAGTTTTCCGGCAGGTGGTTGATTAGGCAAAAAAGCTTCAAGACTTTCACCATTATGCTTCATTTCTATTCCTTTCCAATCTTCCTGACTTCTATAATGACGATACTTTAGCAGACCTTTTACATTTGAAGGAACTTTTTTTAGACTGATTGGAGCGTCCAATTCTCCTCCAAAAGTAGTAAGTAGTTTAACCTTATAAGTTTGATTATCGAGCTCAACCTTAAATTTTTGAGGGTAAGTTGGCCCAGTTTCATGTTGATAAACAGCTATACCTAAAGTGAAAATAACAGTAAATATCCAAAGTAAAATAGAATTTTTTTTCGAGATCATAATTTTATGTTTGTGCAAAAATAGAAAAATCTATTTATTTAGCGCAATTTGTAAAGAATAATTCTAAATAGTAAACATTTAATGTCTTTTTATATCAACTTCTTCTGAGCTGCTATTTAATTTCTACATTTGTTCAAAAAAAATACAAGAAAATGATTTCAGAAGCTTCAAAATCCAGCCGTTATTCGCTTGTTCTACTTACCTCGCTTTTTTTTATGTGGGGTTTTATTACTGTTCTAAATGATATTTTAATACCTCACCTAAAAGCTGTTTTCGATTTAAGTTATCTCGAAGCAATGCTTGTTCAGTTTGCTTTCTTTAGTGCTTATTTTGTGGGTGGACTTATTTATTTTTTGATCTCGATGTTTTATGGCGATCCAATAAATAAGATTGGATATAAAAATGGAATTATCATTGGTTTACTGTTGTCGGCTTTTGGAACTATTTTATTTTATCCTGCAGCTCATTATCAATTCTATGGATTTTTTCTCGCTGCTCTTTTCATTTTAGGCTTGGGCTTTGCAATGTTACAAATAGCTGCAAATCCATATGTTGCCATTTTAGGGTCTGAATCAAGTGCTTCTTCTCGTTTGAATTTATCTCAAGGTTTTAATTCGTTCGGAACAACTATTGGACCAATTTTGGGTGGTTATTTTATTTTCGAATACTTCAAGAATATTGATAATGGAGCAGATTCTGTTGTAGTTCCTTATATGGTTTTAACCATAATGTTATTACTCTTAGCTATCGCGATTAAAGGAGCAAAGCTTCCACGCTTTGTAAATGCAACTCAATTAATTAAAGGTGCCGGAGCATTGAAATTCAGACAATTGCGTTTGGGTGCTATTGCCATTTTTCTTTATGTAGGTGCAGAAGTTGCCATTGGAAGTTTTTTAATAAGTTTTTTAGGCTTAGAAAAAATTGCCGGTTTCACCGAAGCGCAAGCAAGTCCGTTTGTTGCTTTTTATTGGGGTGGCGCTATGATTGGTCGTTTTTTAGGCGCTATCTCGCTCAGTTCTATCGAGAAAAAGAAAAAGTATATTTCGATGTTGGTAATTTCACTTGTGGCATTTAGCGTGATTTATTTTTCAGTATATCTTAAAACCAGTATTGGATTTGAGCAAATATTACCTTATCTCGTTTTTTTATTGCTTAATTATTTTGCCTTTATTATTGGCCGTTCATTGCCGGGACGTACTTTATCCATTTTTGCTCTGGCTCCAATAGCACTTCTTTTAGTTGGCATTTTTGGAAGTAATTTATGGGCAATGTGGGCCATTTTAGGAATTGGCATTTTCAACTCTATAATGTGGTCGAATATTTTTACAATGGCAATTAAAGGACTCGGCGATTATACAAGTCAGGGTTCTTCAATTTTGGTAATGTTTATAGTTGGTGGCGCAATTCTCCCTCCAATTCAAGGAGCTGTTGCTGATGTGGTTGGTGTTCAATATTCGTTTTTTGTACCAATGCTAAGTTATGTTTATTTAGCTTATTATGGTTGGAAAGGGCGTTTGCCGAATTGATGTTAAGTCAAGATTTCACTTTGACCTTATTCCTCAAGTCATATGATGACTGATTGAAAAACAGCTATTTGCATTAACGACCGTCGATATAGTCATCTGATGACTATCAAATAATTAGCTATACTCTTGCGAGTATAAGGTTTGAGTGAAGCCCTGACTATAAGGAAAATTATTGAAGAATAAATAATAGAAATCTTGATTGAAATTAAAAATCCCTGTCAGGGATTTATAAATAAATTACTTTTCAACCGCATCATAAATCACTTGCTGTATTCGTGTGCGAAAATTAAATTCGCTTATTTTATTATTTTTGGCGTCAGGATATACTCGATTCGATAAAAAAACATAAACTAATTGATATTCAGGATCAACCCAGGCATATGTTCCGGTAAATCCTGAATGTCCGTAACTTCTCAACGATGCACTTTTGCATACAGGTCCTAAAGAATCGTAAACAGGATAAGGTTTATCAAATCCTAATGCTCTTCGGTTTTCAACTTTTTCATAATTATATTGATAAGAAGTATATTGATTAATAATAGTAGAATCTAAAAGTTGTTTACCGCCATAATATCCATTTTGCAGAAACATCTGAAAAACAGCCGCCAAATCTTCGGCATTTGAAAATAGGCCGGCATGACCTCCAACTCCGCCCAACATTGCTGCGCCAGGATCGTGAACATCGCCTTGAATAAGTTGCTTACGGAATAAACTGTCAAATTCAGTTGGAACTATCCTATCCAATGCAAAATGCTGTCGAGGTAAAAAATTGATATTTTGCAAGCCCATAGGCTGATAAAATTCATTTTGAACAAAATCTTCAATTGGTATATTACTTTGTAATTCAACTATTTGTCTGAACCAATAAAAGCCTATATCGCTATATTTATATTCTTTTTTTTTCCATAAATTTGAATTTACTAAAGTATCGTACATCCTAAAGGCATAGTTTTTATCGATATAAAGATTTTGAGCCACACGAACCGAATGTTTTTCATCGATTTTATTAGAAAAAATATTTGCGTTTAAATGCCCATAACTATTAATTTCAGTTAAATAAAACGGAATCCAAGGCCACAATTGTGCCTGATGAGTTAGAATCTCACTAATTCTCATTTTTGCCTTATTAGTATTTTTCAAACAAGGTAGATAATCAGAAATTAAAGCACTTGGATTGAATTTATCTTCTGCTTGTAGTTTCATCAGAGCAGCAGTTGTGGCAGCAACTTTTGTAATACTCGCAATATCGTAAATCGATTGATTGTTAATCTGTTTCTTCTTATCGTATGTTTGATATCCAAAAGATTTAGAATAAATAATACGCCCATTTCTGGCAACCAACACCTGACTTCCCGGAAAGGCATTCATATTAATTCCTTCATAAACAATGCTATCAATATATTGCAATTTTTTGCTATCAACTCCTTGCCGCTCAGGAAGAGAAAAACCTAAACGACCAATTGCATTGGTTTTAAGTCCATATCCATTATGATAATTTGCTGAAAGAGAAACAGGTAATTTTCCTTTAATCGAAACAGCTCCAAAAAGCTGTTGAGCAACACTTTGTGCTGCAAACGAATTGTCTTGATGTGCAATTATGCTGCTTGTAAATAAAGAGTCGATGCTTAAAAACTGAAGATAAGCTAATGGACTTCCAAAAAAATTAAATAAAACACTATGGTTTTTTGCTAGCCGCTCTATAAGTTGTTTGCTTCCCCATGTAACTTTAAAATTGCTGTTGGGGAAAATCGACACTCCACCAAGAGCGATAATAATTTGCTCATAATCTGCAAGTTGCCTTTCCAACTTATCAGCTTGTTCTCGTGTGAAATCCTTTGCAATTGAATAGTTATCGAGAGATGAAAATTTTTGAATAGCTTCAACAAACTGATTATTTGCTTCAAAACCGATTGTTAGAATTGCTGTTTTTTCTTTTGGTTGAGGAGTAAATGGAATAATATTATTTTCATTTTTTATTAAAATAGTAGCTTCTTCATACAAACGTTGATTCAATGCTAATGCTTTAGGATTGTTAAGGTCTTCAACTAAATTTTCCAATTTGACCATTTGCTTTTTATACAAACCTGCACGGTATTTGTATTTAAGTATTTTTTTTACTTTTTCTTCAAAATATTTTTTGTCAATTCGTTTATTATCAATAGCTAGCGAAATACATGCAATAGCTTTAGGCACATCTTTTGGCAATAGCAATAAATCGTTTCCGGCAAGTAAAGCTCTTATTTCTATTTCGCCTGTTTGCACATATTTTGTTACACCTTCCATATCTAAGGCATCTGTAATTACCAAGCCATTAAATTGTAAAGAATCTCTAAGAAGTCCATTTATTATTTTTGGCGATAATGTAGAAGCCAGATTTTCCTCACTGTCTAAAGCCGGAATATATAAATGAGCCACCATTACACCGCTTAAATTATTATCTATCAGCTTTTTAAAAGGCATTAATTCAACGGAATCAAGACGTTGAAAACTATGATTAATAATAGGTAGAGTTAAATGCGAATCGAACTTAGTATCTCCATGACCCGGAAAATGCTTGGCACTGGCTATAATATTCTGACTTTGAAGTCCATTTAAATAGGCAAGCGCTTTTTCTCCAACTTTCTGAGGATTATCGCCAAAAGAACGGCTGTTGATTACAGGATTTTTTGGATTAACATTTATATCTACAACAGGCGCAAAATTCATGTGAATGCCAATTCGTTTGCATTGTTTACCAATTTCTTTGCCAATTTCAAAAATCAGGTTATCATCTACAATTGCACCTAAAGTCATTTGATATGGAAAAGAAATAGTTGAATCTAAACGCATTCCTAAGCCCCATTCTCCGTCAATAGCTGTTAATAACGGAATTCGACTTATTTTTTGCCAGGCATTATTTTGTTTTGCTTGTCGCATTGCGCCTGAACCAAAATAGCAAACACCTCCGATTCCGTATTTTTCGATATAATCGGTAATTTCCTGTAAATAAGGCTCTCTGGCATTATTTGCACGAACCATTATTAGTTGAGCAATACGCTCAGACTGATTTAACGAATTAAAAACAGAGTCAACCCATTCCGTTTCAGTATGCGGAAGTTTAAACAATTTAGTGTCAACACTGTGCTGAGCTTGTACAAAAGTTATTATCGATACAAATAGTAAGGTAAGTAGTTTTTTCATTTTTATTTATCTCGTACAAAAATAGGATTTTTCTGAATTTTGACTAAATAAAAAAATTAGGATTGGGTTTTACAAAGTTCAAATCTTAATAAAAACTTTGGTACGATTATGGTATTTTGCTTATAGAATTTAAAAAATTAAGCTATGAAAACTCAAAAAATAATACTCGGACTTATATTCCTAATAACTTTAGGTCTTTTTTCTTCTTGTACAAAATTTGAACGACCAGCAGAGCTTTCAATAGATGCACAAGCACTTGAATTTGATAATTCGATTTTAAATCGAAAATTCAACGTGATGAATATTGGTGATGAACTTCTGATTGTTGATGCTCATACCGATAGAAATTGGATTACTGTTACCGGTAGTGGCGCATCTCTTTTACATGCTCAAACCAGTTTGATGAGTGTTCAAATTCACCCTGAATTTTTCCGGGAATATGGTGTTTATACAGGCAATTTGTTTATACAATCAAATGGAGGAAATTATACCGTACCAATTACTGTCTATTATTTGCAATCTTCTGAACCTCAATTAGCTCTGGATTTAGATTATTTAAAATTCCCTACAAATACAGCACAAGATTATTTTACAATTTATAATGATGGAGCTAAAAATCTAAACTTTCTACTTCAAACTAACACAAATTGGGTACAACTTTCACAAAATACTGGAACCATTATTCCAAACGGAGAACAGCGGATTTATTTAAATGTAAATAGATTGGGCTTAAATCCGGGAATATATTCGGCCCAAATAAATATAACTTCTAACGGTGGTAATGCCATTTTTAATTTGGATATGAATGTTGCAGTTTATAGCGTCACTTTCTTTAATCCTGTTTATACAAATATTGAGATTCATGCCTCAGGCTTTAATCCTTCTGTAATTGAGCCTGGAGAAAGGCATAGCTTTATATTTCCTAACAACCCAATATCATTCTCATACGCTGCAACTACAAGTGGTGAAACTTCTGATGGAACTCCGCTAGGTGTTGAAATTTTATGGGACGAAATAATTGATGTTTCTACTTTCAATTCACCTACTTTCAATCTAAATGTTAGTTCAGATTATTTCTTTATGGCTGTGAAAAACACCGGAAAATATAATCTTGATTTGTGGAGCATCAATTATGGAAATACTTATCAAATTGATGATGATTTTGTTATTCCTAATAATGGAGTGGAATATGGTATTGCTTATTACGATGCATTTACCGATACTGATATTTATGCACGATTATCAGGAACATCAGACGATGTTGTATGGAGACAAGGTATTGAGTTTGTATTCCCTTGGTTTGAAAATCAGTATATTTTATTGGAGAATAATTTTAAAATGACTTCTGTTGCGAGGTCAAATCTTAAATCAAGAACCGATATGCAATTGCAGGTTAAAACATTTAAAAAAGCAACTCCAAAATCGAAAGGTTCTATTGATTTATATAATAAAAAATAGAAATACATCATTTAAATGAAGTGTTTTTTTTAAAGCATTTTCATTTAGAACTATTTCTATTACCTTTGCACCTTTAAAAACTAAGAATGTATGGATCGTAATACTATATCAGGGATTGTACTTATTTTTGTCATTTTCATTTTCTTTAGTTGGTGGAATACTCCTTCAGTAGAAGAAAGAGCAATCCAAACACATCAACGTGATTCAATAGCTCAAGTTATTCAAAAACAACGTTCTACTGATTCTGTTCGAAATTCGGTACAAACAAATTTGAGTACTTTTCAGGAAAAAGATATTGAAACAAAAGAAGTTTATACCGAGGAAGCTGTTGGTAATGATAAACAAATGCTAAAAGATAAATTTGGTGCTTTTGCCAATTCTTCAACAGGAGAAGAAAAATTTATTGGGTTTGAAAATGATGTGTTAAAACTGAAGTTTACTAATAAAGGTGGAAGAATTTATTCGGCAGAATTAATAAATTTCCAAACTAGCGACTCATTGCCTTTAGTTCTTTTTAAAGGCGATACTGCTCGTTTTGGCTTTATGTTTAATGCTGCAAATCGTTTAATAAATACTCAAGATCATTATTATCAAATATTTGTAAATGGAAATGAATTCAATGTTTATGAAAACTTATCCATTGGTGGGCAAGACAGTGTAAATATAGCTTATCGACTTTATGCCGATTTTGAGTCTGGATTTAATACAAATCAATATATCGAATATAGTTATACTTTTAAAGGCGATTCCTATATGTTCGATTTCGATATTCGATTTGTTGGACTCGAAAATATAATTGATAATCGTTCTGCTTTTGTTGAGTTTAACTGGCATCAAAACCTCAGGACTCAAGAGCAAATTGTTGACCAATACAATGGTGCCGGTATCTATTACAAATATTTTCAGGATGATGTTGATAATCTTGCCGAAAACAAAGATGAAAAAGAATCATTAAAGGGAAAATTATCCTGGGTTTCGTTTAAACAACGCTTTTTTAGTTCTTCGCTAATTGCAAAAGACCATTTTATTGGCGCTAATATTGAGCAAGCTCATTTACTTTCCACCGATCCTAAATATCAGATTACAATGGCGACCGATGTTGGATTGCCTTTAGAAAATGTAAGTGATTATACTATAGGGATGCAAATATATCTTGGCCCAAATGAGTTTAAGCGCCTAAAAGCTTTTGATTTGGATTTGGAGCGCCAAATTCCTATTGGTTGGGGTTTCTTTCTTTTAGCATGGATAAACGAATATATTGTAATTAATGTATTTCACTTTTTAGGTGGTTGGGGATGGAATTATGGAATAGTAATTTTAGTTCTTACCTTATTATTGAAATTGGTTTTATTTCCTATTGCATATAAAACCTACAAATCAAGCGCAAAAATGCGGGTGTTAAAACCTGAAATTGATGAAATAAACGAAAAATTTAAAGATAAAGACGCCGTTAAGAAGCAGCAAGCTACCATGGATCTGTATAAAAAAGCAGGTGTTAATCCAATGGCTGGTTGTGTCCCAATGCTTTTGCAAATGCCTATTCTGTTTGCAATGTTCCGCTTTTTCCCAGCTTCAATTGAATTGCGACAAAAAGCATTCCTTTGGGCACACGATTTATCTACTTACGATTCAATTTGGCAATTCCCGGGTGGTTTTAAAATCCCATTTTATGGCGACCATGTTAGTTTGTTTACATTATTAATGACTGTCTCAACTATCATGTACACTAAAGTTAATAATGATATGATGGGAAGTAGCACGCAACAAATGCCTGGAATGAAAACCATGATGTATTTGATGCCAGTTATGTTCCTCGGGATTTTTAACAACTATGCTTCAGGTTTGAGTTATTATTATTTTTTAGCTAATATGATTACTTTCGGTCAAATGTATCTTATAAGAAAGACTATTGACGAGAAAAAGATACATGCTCAGATTCAAGCTAATAAACTGAAACCGGCAAAGAAAAAATCAGGTTTCCAAAAACGCTTAGAAGATATGCAAAAGCAGCAAAAGGTGGTAAAAAAGAAATAAAATATTCAGATATAAAAAAGACTCGATTGAAATCCAATCGGGTCTTTTTTTTAGGAATTAATCTGATGACTGATTGAAATACAGCTATTTGTATTAACGGTGGTATTTTGAGTAATCAGATGACTATCACTTTAAATCTCAAACTTTAAACTTAAACTTAATCTCCGATAAATCCTTGTTAGCTTTTACAATCTTTTGCTTTAAGCTTTCTTTATAGGCAATAGTTTTTTCCATCATAAGCTCATCACCGGTAGCAATCATTTGTGCAGCAAGAATAGCTGCATTTAGTGCTCCGTTTATTCCAACCGTTGCCACTGGAATTCCCGGAGGCATTTGAACAATTGCCAATAAAGAATCCATACCGTCAAGCGAAGCATTTATAGGAACTCCAATAACAGGAATTGGAGTCATAGCCGCAATTACACCGGGCAAATGAGCAGCCATTCCTGCACCGGCAATAATTACTTTTATTCCACGATTTTTTGCTCCACGTGCAAATTTCTCAACCTCATCAGGCGTACGATGTGCCGATAAAGCATTGATTTCGAATGGTATTTCCATCTCATCGAAGAATTTAGCGGCTTTTTCCATTACTCCAAAATCGGAAGTGCTGCCCATGATAATACTTACTAAAGCTTTCATAATTTAAATTTTATGTAAATCGTTGCAAAAATATCAGTTTAAAGCGGGCAAAACAATTTATTGGGTATATTTATGCCATCTAAATTTAATTACAAATGTTACTTGAGAATATTCGATATATCGATTGGAAAACTTTTGAAATAACCAAAGGCAATCTTTTTGTTGCAGAGGGAATTAACAAAACTGTTTATTTTCTAAATCCTATTGAAACATCCTTATTACCAAAAGATTATCCACGTATACAATGTGAAGGAAAATTTGCCTTAAAATCATTTGTTAATGCACATCATCATGCATACTCCGCACTAGCTCCGGGAATGCCTCAACCAAAAATAGCACCAAAAAATTTTCTTGAAATATTGCAAAAAATTTGGTGGAAACTTGATAAAGCATTAACAAAAGAAATGATCGAAATCAGTGCTGCTACAACCGCCATTTCAAGTGCAAAAAATGGAGTTGGATTTGTTATTGATCATCATGCTTCGCCGTTTTCTGTTCAAGGTTCGTTAATTGCGATGGCTAAGCAATTCGAAAACGTTGGATTGAATCATTTGCTTTGTTATGAAATTTCTGATAGAGATGATATTGCTATTCGCGACCAAGGTTTGGAAGAAACCGAGCATTATCTACAGAATTATCAAGGCTTGGTTGGATTACATGCAGCCTTTACCTTGACGGATGAAAGTCTGAAAAAAGCTCAACAAATAGCTGAAAAATATCAAAGCGGTATTCATATTCATGTTGCAGAAGATACTTATGATCAGCAATTTAATCTTGATAAATACGGCAAAAGTGTTGTTGATCGATTAGCAGATTTTGGCCTGTTAGATTTTAATAAAACAATACTTGCCCATTGTATTCATATCAACAAAAACGAAAGAAAGCGAATTGCCGATTCCAAATCTTGGGTAGTACAAAATCCTGAAAGTAATTTAAATAATCAGGTAGGTTTTTATAATTCCTCATTACTCGAAACTAAAACTATGTTAGGAACTGATGGCATGCATAGCAATATGATTCGCTCAGCACAATCGTCGTTTTTCTCAGGAATGGGAAAAGATTCGATAGATATTCCAAAAGCTTATAATCGTTTGCGTAATGCTCATAATTATTTGATGGTCAATAATTTTAAAGGCGATGGAGAAAATAATTTAACAATATTCGATTACAACACTCCTACTCCACTAACTCAGGCTAATTTTCTTGGGCATTTCTTTTATGCTTTTGAAAACAGGCAAATTGATAGTCTGATTGTTAACGGAAAATTTGTAATGAAAGATAAAATAATGCTAAATGTTGATGAAGATTTGATAATGAAAGAAGCGAGGAAATTGGCTGAGATTCTTTGGAAGAAGATGGGATAATAGATTCGTTAAATTTGGTGCATTTTGGTGTTTTTGAGATTTAGTGGCGAAAAAACATTAGGCCACCAATACACCAAATCACTAAATATCACCAAAAAAAATATTTAAAACTATTTGATTGTAAATAATTAAACCAAAAAACATGCAAAACAACAATTTCAACATAACCAAAAAATCAGGAGAAATAATACGTTTCGATACTGAAAAACTAAGAAAATCCTTCGAACGATCAGGTGCCAGTCAGCCTGATATTGATTATGTTATTGCTAATTTATCGGAATATGTTTACGATGGAATATCAACAAAAAAACTATTTCAGCTGGCTTATAAACTTCTGAAGAAAAAATCCATAGAAGTAGCAGGAAGATATCGCTTGAAAAATGCAATAATGGAATTAGGACCAAGCGGTTATCCTTTTGAGAAATTTGTTGCTGAATTGTTTAAATATCAAGGTTTTGAAACTGAAGTCGGCACAATAGTAAACGGTCATTGTGTTACTCACGAAGTGGATGTGATTGCACAAAAAGAAGGCAAAAAGATAATGATTGAGTGTAAGTTTCATGGAAATACAAATACAAAATCAGATGTTAAAGTAGCTTTGTATATTCATTCACGATATAATGACGTATTAAAAGCATGGCAAAAAACCGATCCTAAGACTATTCAGGAATATCAAGGCTGGTTAGTCACAAACACACGTTTTACTGAAGATGCTGTTCAATATGCAAATTGTGTTGGTTTGCACTTAGTTTCGTGGGATTATCCTTATCAGGGAAGTCTGCGCGAAAGGATAGACATTTCAGGTCTTCACCCAATTACCGTTCTACAATCACTTAATAAACGCGAAAAACAAATCATGTTAGAAAAAGGCTATGTTTTATGTCGTATGCTTACTTCTGAAATTCTTAATAAATGCGGTATTAGTGGTGTTCTTGCAAAAAAAGTCCTTCATGAGGCAGAGGCTCTTTCAAAGCCAAAATAAAAATTCTACATTAATTATGTACTTTTTAAAATTTATGTATCTTCACATCTCTAAGCGAAACAAAAAATTATGCTAGAATTTCTAAAACCAAAATCTGCTCAAGACTTACTGCCAGATAATAAAATAGACCCAACTTATAAGCGACTCCGTTTTCAAGTTTTTATGGGTATTTTTATCGGCTATGCTTCTTATTATCTTGTTCGAAAAAATTTCTCTCTAATTATGCCCAATTTATTGGAAGAGGGTTATACAAAATCACAGTTAGGCTGGGTTTTAAGTGCCATTTCAATAGCTTATGGACTAAGCAAATTTTTAATGGGAAATGTTTCCGATAGATCAAACTCAAAAGTGTTTCTAACGCTCGGACTTGTTCTTTCAGCTTCAACGATGATACTTATGGGTTTTATACCTCTGTTCACTTCATCGGTTACTATCATGTTTATTGTTTTATTTATAAACGGATGGTTTCAGGGCATGGGTTGGCCTGCCTGCGGAAGAACAATGGTGCATTGGTATTCAATTAACGAGCGTGGAACTAAAATGTCAATCTGGAATGTTGCTCACAATGTGGGTGGCGGATTGATAGGTCCTTTAGCCATTCTTGGTTTGGCTATTTTTAACGATTGGCATAGTGCATTGTATTTCCCAGCCATGGTTGCGCTCGGAATTGCTGTTCTGGTCTATTTCCTAATGGTTGATACTCCACAATCCTGCGGTCTCCCTAACATTGAAAAGTGGAGAAACGATTACCCTGAAGAATACAATGAAAGTACATTCGAAAAAGAACTTAGCGGAAAAGATATTTTCTTTAAATATGTGTTCGCCAATCGTTTTCTTTGGTATATAGCTTTCGCTAATGCTTTTGTTTACTTGATTCGATACGGTGTATTGGATTGGGCTCCTACTTATTTAAAAGAAGTTCGAGGTTTTGATTTAAGTGAATCAGGCTGGGCCTATTTTTTATACGAATATGCAGGAATTCCCGGAACTCTACTAGCAGGTTGGATAAGCGATAAAGTATTTGGCGGTAGAAGAGCTCCTGCAAGTATTTTATATATGATCTTTGTTACTATGGCTATTGTATTTTATTGGAAATCAGAAAGTTTGTTGATAATCAATATCTCACTTATAGCTGTAGGATTTCTAATATATGGACCTGTTATGCTTATTGGTGTTCATGCTTTAGATCTCGTTCCAAAAAAAGCTGCCGGAACTGCTGCTGGTCTAACAGGATTATTTGGTTATATGGGAGGCGCACTTTTTGCCAATATTGCTATGGGTTATATTGTGCAACATTTCGACTGGGATGCAGGATTTAAAGTATTAATAGGCGCATCCATAATTTCAATATTTTTATTGACATTAACATGGCGAAATAAAAAAACAAGTAGCAATGGGGAAAACAATTAATCTATTTATTTTTAGTTTCCTAATAATCGCTTTTGGATGTCAGAATAAAACCAATCAAATGCAAAGCTTACAATTGGATGAAAATAGCAAACGCATTCGCGATTATATTGTCGAAAACGCGGTAATAGCCCATCGTGGCACCACTTTTTGGGCTCCCGAAGAAACCGAAGCCGCTTATCGCTGGGCACGAAATATTGGTGCTGATTATTTAGAGGTTGATATTCAAAGAAGCTTGGATGGTGTTTTATTGGCCTTGCACGATAATAATTTAAATCGCACAACAGATTGTGAAGATGTTTTCCTTGAAGACAGCATTTACAATGCAGGAAATTATACCTATCAGGATTTGATGCAATTGGATGCCGGAAGCTGGTTTAATCTTGCTAATCCAAATCAAAAAAGAGATTCTTATTTAAAGGAATTAAAAGCTATAAAATGTAATCAAATTGCCTATTCTTTTAGTGGTAAAGATATTTCTGGTGAATTGGATATTGACAATGCAATTCAACATCCTGAAAATGAAATATATGTCGGTGGGAAACAATACATTTCAACCCTTGAAGATGTTTTAATGATTGCTAAAGGATGGAGAATTGCAAGGAATGAAAAAGGAGAAAGACTTTACAATTTGATTGTAATTAATTCCAAACCTCATTTTCAATTTTTTTATGTCAAAGACGATAAAGATAATGGTCACCGACCCGGAATTTACATCGAATCCAAAGAGCCTGAACTTTATCCGAGAGTGGAAATTGATTTGTATCAGACACTTAAAACTAGTGGATGGAATGTGGCTGAAAATCCCGCGAAAGCGGATGAAGCATTTTATAAAAACGGCCTTGTAAATACAGGGAATACTAACGGGAAAATTGTACTTCAAACCTTTTCGCCTAAAAGTTTACAAAACCTTAATATTCAATTTAAAGGCAAAGTCCCTGTTTGTTTTTTGCTTTGGCTTGGGGATGCAAACTTAATAAAGTCTGATTCAACAGCTTATCTGGAAAACATCAATTTTGCTATCCAAAACAACGCTCATTTTATTGGACCATCCATTGCCGGAGAACCAAATAATTACTCTGACTTGCTCGAGGATTGGCAATCAAAACTTATCCATCAAAGTGGATTAAAAATACATGCCTATTCGTTTGACACCAAACTTCAAACAGAAATTTATGCAAAAAGGACTGATGCTATGTTTACAAATCGTTCAGAGTTAACAATTCAATTTTATAAAAACCTAGGCTTGAAACTTGAAATACCGGAAACTGATGCCATTCAAACTTTAAAAGATTTGGGTTATTAGAATCTTTTTATCTTCGCAAACAAAAAAACACAAACATGCAAGAACTAAACTCCTTTTTAGCTAACATCGACTCCTATATCGGCGGATCAACATGGTTTGTTTTCGCTCTTTTAGGAACAGGACTATTCTTTTCTATCTATCTAAAATTTCCTCAAATACGTTATTTCAATCATGCCATTCGTATAGTAAAAGGAAAATACGATAAGGATACTGACAAAGGAGATGCAAGTCATTTTCAAGCTTTAGCAACTGCTTTATCAGGAACTGTTGGAACCGGAAATATAGCAGGTGTAGCTTTAGCCATTCACTTAGGTGGTCCTGCTGCTTTGTTTTGGATGATAGTAACTGCCTTTTTTGGCATGACCACAAAATTTGTAGAAGTAACACTCTCGCATAAATACCGCGAATTTGCTCCCGATGGAACCATCAGCGGCGGACCAATGTATTATATGAAAAACCGATTGAATATGAAATGGCTAGCTGCAATTTTTGCTTTTGCAACTATCATTTCATCTTTTGGCACAGGAAATATGCCACAAGTAAACAGCATTGCAAGTTCAATGTTTTCCACTTTTGGAATTAACCAAATGATTACCGGTGGAGTTTTAGCATTGATTTTAGGCTTCGTTATTATTGGCGGAATTAAGCGTATCGTAAAAGTGACCGATAAACTTGTGCCTGCTATGGCATTGATTTATATTGTCGGAGTTTTTTCGGTCATCCTTTTTAATTGGAATAATATTATTCCTTCATTAGGACTCATTTTTGGCGATGTAATTAACGGAACTGCCGCAACCGGCGGTTTTCTTGGTGCTTCTTTTGCTTTTGCTTTTAATCGCGGTGTAAATCGTGGATTATTTTCGAATGAGGCCGGTCAAGGCTCTGCTCCTATTGCTCACGCTGCCGCTAGAGCACATGAACCAGTTTCAGAAGGTATGGTTTCCATTCTTGAACCTTTTATCGATACAATGGTAATCTGCACACTTACTGGTCTTGCATTGGTTTCTTCAGGCGTTTGGAACGAAAAACAGGAAACCAATTTTCAATACTCCGAAACAAAGGTTTTCAATCAAGTATATGATGTAAACGATGAGGCTGATAAAAAGACTCTTAAAACCTATATCCTGAATCAAGAAACTGATGTGGCCTTTTTCAATGGCGAATTGGATGTTATCGATGGTAAAATTCAAAACGATTTAAGTATTTTCCATGCGCGTTCTATTGCCGAAAATGTTAAAGTTTTCGATAATGGAGAAGTCTATAATGGTAAAGTTTTGGTAAAGGAAGGAGATGTGCAAAATACTAATTTGCTGTTTACCGGTGAATCTCTTTTACACTCAGCTCCACTAACTATTCGCGCTTTTAGGAAAGGATATTTTGGGGATTATGGAGAGTATATCGTTACCATAGGACTTCTGCTCTTTGCTTTCTCTACTGCCATCGCATGGTCCTACTATGGCGATAGAGCTGTAACCTATCTATTTGGTACTAAATGGGTTATGACTTATAGAGCGCTTTATGTATTAGGATTTTTTGTGGCAAGCTTTACAGATACAACTATTATATGGACTTTTTCAGGTATAGCAATAGCAATGATGACTTTGCCTAACCTATTCGGAATTCTTATGCTTCGTAAGGAAATGAAACAGACTGTAAAAGATTATTGGATAGATTTTAAACAGTCTCAGGAAACTGAGTAAATCTTCTTAAATTTTAGATGTAGTTGTAATATTTATTTATTTGATTTGTATTTTCATATAAATAATTAAGTACTTTATACATGATTTAAAATCTTAAAATTAACTTACAAATGAGAACAATAATACTATTAACATTTTTTCTATTTATATCAACTCTTAATCTTAATGCGCAGGTAAATATCGTAAAATCAGATGATTTACTAAATGATCTTACATTAGATAATACTGAAAGTGACGAATTGTTGCCAAGCAAAATATTATTTACCCAAAAAATTCTATGGGGAAAGAAAGGACTTATGCGTAACTTTAATCGTTTTGAACTCACTCCAGAGAATAGACAAAAGGAATTAAAATTAAGACGCTCCATGTTGGTAACTCATCAGGTAATGGGATTTGTTACTTTAGGTGGAATGGTTGCTCAAGGAATTGTAGGAGCTAAACTTTACAATGGACATACTGATTTAAAGGGAACTCACGAAGCTTTGGCCGGTGGCGTAAATATTGCTTATTTTTCAACCGCTTCGTTATCGCTTTTTGCTCCGCCCAAAATGATAAATGAACGAAAAGGTTATAGCAGCATTAAACTCCATAAAGCATTGGCTATTATACATTTATCTAGCATGATTGCAACAAATGTTCTAGCAGGTCAACTAGAATCTAATCCTGATCTTCGTCCTTACCATCGAGCTGCTGCTTATACTGCTTTTGGCTCGTTTGCACTTTCTATGTTTGTTATTAAATTTTAGATCTTTATGAAAAGAACAACTCTTTTATTTGTTTTTGCATTATTGGTAACGGTTACTAATGCACAGGTTAAATTATTCTGCGATAAATCTCAATCAACAATTAGCTATTCAATGAATCATCCTTTGCATTCATGGACAGGTGAAAGCAAAGAAGTAAATTCAGTAATTCTTAGCGATGAAAATAGAAATGTAATCAGCCAAGTTGCAGTTTCAGTAAAAATATCTTCATTTGATAGCCATAATGCAAATAGAGATTCACATGCAATGGAAGCAACTGAAGCGTTACTCTTTCCTTCCATTAGTTTTACAAGCAATACAATTAAAGCAATTGATGATAAACTTGAGGTAAAAGGTATTATTACATTCCACGGAGTTAGTCAAAACATTTCCTTTCTTGCAGAAAAAGAATTAATAGATAAAAAAGCTAAAATCACCGGAAGTTTCATTGTAAAATTAACTCAATTCAATATTGAGCCACCATCGTTGATGGGAATTGCTACAGATGACGAAATGAAAATTAGTTTTAGCGTTTTGTATTAAATTTCATGACTGAATATTT
>CAZTST010000035.1:15208-19395 GCA_964616585.1 uncultured Draconibacterium sp. | reverse complement strand
AAATCTAATCATTAAGAGAATAACTAGATTATCTTCTACACCTAAACTTACAGAAACCCTTGAAAAGATAATTCAGATATTTAAACAAGACTAGAATTTTTGTTTGCCCTATTAATATAAATCATTGCCTTGCTAACTGCAATAAATCCGCTGCTAATTTAACATCTTCAGTAGAACAGGAAAATGAAAATCTTATATGGCCTGTGCCACCCGGACCAAACACTTCGCCCGGAGCAGAACCAATACCTAATTTCAAGTATTCTAAAGTCATATACCAGCTTCTGTTTTCGGTAATATCAGGCCTCCAACTATCTTTTATCTTACACCATAAATAAAATGTTCCTTCAGGTTTTACAGGAACTAAATGCTTGCATTTTAGTGCTCCGTTATAAATGGCATTTCTTCTGACGGTATATTCGGCTAAATTTGTATCAAAATATTCTTTTGGAGTTTCGAGTACCGCAGAAACACCACCCCATTGAGTAACACTGCTTACACCATTTATTGTGCATCTTACAATTTTGGATAATTTCTTTAAGATGTTTTTATTTGTTGTACAAGCACATCCAAGTCTTAAACCTGACATAGCGTAACTTTTCGAAAAGGAGAAAATTGTAATTATTTTATCATAATCAGATAAAGATGCCGGACTAATATGTTGAATTCCATCAAAAATAACGTGTTCATAAGCTTCGTCAGAAATCAAATATAAATCGTGTTTTTGGCTAAAGGCAATTAGCTCTTTTAAGTTGTTTATATTTAATACTTTACCTGTCGGGTTATGAGGCGAATTAATGATAAGTGCTTTGATGTTGGAGTCGGCATTTACTAATTTTTTTAATTCATTTATGTCAATTGGATTATCGGAAAATGGATTAAATTTATAGTAAACCGGAGTTCCGCCTACCTCTGTTACGTTAATTGCTGTCTCTGTCCAGGTTGGTGTCGGAACTAAGATTTTATATCCTTTATTATCTACAATAGAATGAAAAACGGCAAAAAGAGCATTCATAGCGCCATTTGTAATTATAACATTGTTAAAATTGTTTAAATGCAATTTGTTATAATTTGTTGCTTTCTGATAGATAGCTTCTCTTAATTCAGCAATTCCGGCTCCTGCAGTGTAATGTGTTTTGTTCTCAGACAAAGCACGATACATGGCTAGTTTAACATTATCGGGAATGGCAAAAGACGGATCCCCGGATTCAGTTCTTGCAATTTTTAAGCCTTTAGATTGTTGTTCAAGCAAATAATCTCTTATGGAAACGATGCCTCCGGCTTTTAATTTTTCAATTAATTCTTGGTCTGTCATAATTATAAAATCTATATATAAAACACCGGCAAAGAAAGTAAATAAATGCAATACAATTAATATAAATTATCGATTTACATAGATTTGATATACTCAAATAAAAAAAAATAAATTGTAGATTCGTATTTGGATTAAACAATAATTTGCACATAATGAAGAGTATTTTGTATATTGCACTTTATATATGTTTGTCAAATAAAATAGGATACAGAGTAAACTATATTTTGTTTTCGAATTATGACGTAATTTAAAATATGCAATCATGGACAGGGAAAATGAAATTAAAACAGCAAATCTTCTTAGAAATATTGCAAGATTTACAGCTTCAGTTATAGGGATTTTAGTATTTATCTTCGCTTTACTTTCCGGTGCCGAAGAATATGGCGGTGGAATTAATGGAATAATAAGGAATAGCACTAATGCTTTACCGTGGCTGCTTTTTTTCGTGCTAATTTATATTGCCTGGAAATGGGAAGTGGTTGGAGGTATTATTACTATAATTTTGGGTTTAACAATGTTATATGCTTTTAATTTTCCGGCTGTCAATTTTCTATCAATTGCTTCTATTTTAGCTATTTTGATTATTATAATAGGTTCATTTTTTATATTGAGTTGGTATTTAAGAATCGGTAAAATGTAGAATATTTATCTTGAAATTATAAGTTCTTTAATTCAGTTTTATGCTGCTATATTTGTTGACTGTACGAAGTTCAATATTTACCAAATTATGATTATCAATAATATAAAGATAAGATATGTTGAAAAAACGGAAATAAGTGAATTACAAAAAATTGGGGAAAACACTTTTGCTGAGACATTTGTGAATGATTGTTCGCATTCCGATATGAAAAAATATCTTCATAATACCTTTAATTCCAAGTTATTAATAACCGAACTAAAAAATCCTGAATCTGATTTCTTTTTTGCAGAATTGGATGGAAATATCATAGGATATTTAAAACTTAACAAAGGAAAAGCTCAAACTGAACAAAAACTTGAGAATGCCATAGAAATTGAAAGGCTATATGTTTTGGCAAAGTTTCAAGGGAAAAAAGTTGGTCAAATGCTTATGGATAAGTCTTTAGAAATTGCAAAATCCAAACTTTTTGCTAGGATTTGGCTAGGTGTTTGGGAGAATAATTCAAAAGCTATACGATTTTATAAAAAAAATGGCTTTGTCAAATTCGACAGTCACATATTTAATATTGGAGATGACGAACAAATAGATATCCTGATGAAGCTTGAATTATAAAAATTTGGTGTAATTTAGTAGCAAATTATTATACAATATATTATAAACTAATAGATTAATATTATGAAAAAGGAATTTGGAATATTAGCAATAGCAATTCTATTCTCAAGTATTTTGTTTAACTCTTGCCAGGAATCTGAAAAGAAGATGGCTGAGAATACAGATAATCGTATTAAACAGGAAGAAGTTATTAATGCTCAAAAGACATGGGGCGATGCAATTGTAGCCATTGGCGAAGTATATTTAAATCATGAAGACTATAAAGCTTTAGCAGAAGAAACTGTAGATATGCTCTATGCATTCGATGAGGGTACTGTTTTATTTAAACCAACAAAAGCTGCAAGTATGCAGTTTCGCTTAACGGAAGAAGATGCCGTTTCCTACTTTGTTGAAGGAATTGTGCCTGAGGATCACGGCTTTGCAATTCAACCATGGACTAAAGTACGCTTCGAAAATGCCGGAATATTTATCGATGATGACTCCGCAATCGCCATGGGTAATTATTATTTCACCGATGCAAATACAGGTGATGAAGTAAAGGTTGAATTCACATTTGGGTATATAAGAAATGAGGATGGTAATCTCCTGATTAATTTACATCACTCATCTTTCCCTTACAATCCTATTCATTAACATTATTTATTAAACAGAGCAATAGCTTTAATTAATATCTTGATTAGTGTATATAAGAGATCACGAAAACAAATTAAATAAATTCAATTTATGAATGGTATTTATGGAAAACAATAATCCGGATGGAAGAAACAGGACTAGTATTCAAGTGGGGCAATTAGTTGAAATAGTTCAGAAAAACGACCAGCAATCAGGAAATTTAACGGAAGGAATAGTACAAAGAATTCTTACAAAATCTACAAATCACCCACATGGTATAAAAGTACAATTAGAATCGGGCGAAGTAGGCAGAGTTAAAAATATTAGCAAAATTTAAGTTATTGAAATAATAAAAATAAAGTTTATGGAAAGGATAAAAGAACTTGAAATGGCTGGTAAGTTTAGAACTATAGCAAGATACACTTCATTGGTTGTTGGAATTTCATTATTTATTTTCGCCTTTTTTTCCGGATATGATGAATTTGGAGTTGGAATTAGTGGTATGATTAACAATATTCCAAATCTTTTACCTTGGGCCTTGCTTCTAGTTGCAATTTTTATTGCGTGGCATTGGGAATTATTAGGTGGAATTATTATAACTCTTTTAGGTATTACTTTGCTTTATTACTTCAATCTAACGAAACAAATTTTTTTCTCTATTTCAACAATATTATCTTTGTTGGTTATTATACTAGGTGCTTTTTTTATTTTAAGCTGGTATTTTGAAAAAGTAAAAGAATAATTGTAATATGTTAATAACTAACGAAATAATTAAAATAATCAATGAGCGATAAATTATCTGCCGGCAAAGCAAATTTTAGTACGCTTCCTGTTTTCTTAACTGCAATTTCTACTATCCTTGGAGCAATTATGTTTCTTCGATTTGGTTATGCAGTTGGTTCTGTGGGTTTTATGGGAACATTACTTCTCATTCTTCTAGGACATATGGTTGCAATTCCCACAGCCATGGCTTTAGCCGAAATTGCTACCAACCAGAAAGTAGAAGGTGGA
>CAZTST010000035.1:2672-15198 GCA_964616585.1 uncultured Draconibacterium sp. | reverse complement strand
AGGCAATTAGCGTTGCATTTTATGTAATCGCATTTGCAGAATCATTTGAGGCTATAAAGCCTTGGCTATCATCAAGTTTCGGGTGGGAAATATTGGATAATAGAGTGTTTAGTGTTCCTGCTTTAGTATTGTTGATTTGGTTAATGGTTACTAAAGGTGCCAATTTAGGAATGAAAGCACTTTATGTTGTGGTAACTATTCTGGCAATATCGTTAATATTTTTCTTTTTTGGTTCTACACCATATTCCGAGGTTTTTGATAGCTCTCAATTATTTAAAGGTGCAATTTCGGGAAATAGCTTCTTTTATGTTTTTGCAATTATTTTTCCTGCCTTTACAGGTATGACGGCAGGTGTTGGCCTTTCAGGCGATTTAAAAGATCCCAAAAAATCAATTCCATTGGGAACACTTGCGGCAACCTTAACGGGAATGGTTATTTATGTTTTTATTGCATATAAATTAGCAACTTCTGCAAGCCCTGGAGATTTAATAAGCGACCAGTTTATTATGAGTAAAATTGCAATCTGGGGACCAATAATTCCTATTGGCTTAGCTGCTGCAACTATTTCTTCCGCACTTGGCTCTTTTATGGTAGCTCCTCGAACTATGCAAGCCATTGGTTTAGATAAAGTTTTTCCAAATAAATTTGTCAATTTTTGGGTATCAAAAGGTAAAAAAGAAAATAATGAACCAAGAAATGCCACTATTTTAACAAGCGTAATTGCATTGATATTTGTACTTATGGGCGATGTAAATGCTGTGGCAGAGATAATTACAATGTTCTTTTTAGTAACCTATGGTTCTTTAAGTCTTATATCATTTTTACAACATTTTGCTGCCGACCCATCATATCGACCAACTTTTAAATCGCAGTGGTATCTTTCACTTTTAGGAGCTGTCATGTCGGTGTATTTGATGTTTAAAATTAATACGCCTTATGCATTAGGGGCAATTATTCTAATGGTAATTCTGTATTTATATATTAGCGCAAAAAGTGATACTAAAAAGGGAATGGCTAGTATTTTTCAAGGAGTTATTCAACAGTTTAGTAGAACAATCCAGGTATTTTTACAAAAAACTGAAAAGGACAATAAAATTGAAGATTGGCGTCCGGCTGTATTATGCTTATCGCCGGATAGTTTTGAAAGATATACAGCACTAGAGCTAATGAAATGGATATCATATCGTTATGGGTTTGGAACCTATATTCATTTCGAAAAAGACTACTTTTCCAAGGACTCTAAAGTAAATGCCGAGCTTAAACTTGAAAAATTGATTAAAAATGCGTCAACGAGCAATTCAAATGTTTTTCTTGAAATACTTATTTCGCCATCAAATACTGCTGCCATTGTTCAGGCAATACAACAGCCGGGCATCTCCGGAAAACCAAATAACATGATACTCTTCGAATATAAGAAAGGCGAAAGAGAATGGTTGGAAGATATTATCGATAATTATAGTTTGTTGAAAGCAGCAAATTACGATTTATGCATTCTTGCCAGTTCCGATAGAGGTTTTGGATATAAAAAAGACATTCATGTCTGGATACGTAAAACTGACTACGAAAATGCCAATCTAATGATTTTGCTATCTTATATAATTTTAGGTCATCCTGATTGGCACAAGGGCGAGATTAAGATTTTTGCCGCTTTTCCACAAGAAGACTTACAAAGAGAACACAAAAATCTTATCGAACTTACCGCAAGTGGAAGATTGCCAATATCAGCAAACAACATACGTGTAGTACCTCTTAGCGAAGGAAAAACGAAGTTGGATATTGTAAATGAATATTCAAGCGATGCTGACCTTACGTTAATCGGTTTTCATGAAAGCACTATAAAATCAAATAAAGGAGTTGAAGTTTTTGAAGGATATAATAAATTAGGTA
This sequence comes from uncultured Draconibacterium sp., assembly GCA_964616585.1. Taxonomy (GTDB): domain Bacteria; phylum Bacteroidota; class Bacteroidia; order Bacteroidales; family UBA12170; genus UBA12170. The sequence goes on along the minus strand of CAZTST010000035.1, from coordinate 13,311 downwards.
ATATTTTGTTTGTTAATACATTAACTTCTAAATTTATTACCTAATGCATATAAATATAGATAAAGGTAATTTTGTAATCATTTTCGGACTTCTTAAACGAAAAATATTAAATCACCCAAAATCATGACTAACAGTTCAAAAAATAATAATTTAATCAATCCTTTGCTAAATGGATTAAGCGAGTCTGACACTCTCGCCATCAACGAGTTATCAAAAGAGCTTATTGCAAAAGGAAAAACCGTATATAGATTTGGATTGGGGCAATCGCCTTTTCCTGTTCCTAAAAGAGTGGTGGCAGCATTGCGTTTACATGCACCTCAGAAAGATTATCTTCCGGTAAAAGGACTTCCACTTTTGCGTGAAGCTGTTGCCGATTTCCACCGAAGAAAAGATGGTATTAATGCACAGTCGGACTGCGTGATTATTGGGCCTGGTTCTAAAGAACTTGTATTTCTTCTGCAACTTGTTTTTAATGGCGAAATAATTGTTGTCAGCCCTTGCTGGGTATCTTATATTCCACAAGCAAAAATTCTTGGTAAAGAAATATCAATAATTCATAGTTCTTACGAAAACAAATGGCAACTAACACCCAAATTATTTAAAGAATTTCTAAAAAAAAGGAATAGTAAAAACAAAGCAGCATTAATGATTCTGAATTACCCGGGCAATCCTGATGGTGTTTCATTCCGCAAAAAAGATATCATAGAAATTGCTGCTTTGGCTAAAGAGCATAACATCTACATTTTGTCGGACGAAATTTATGGGCAGCTTCATCATCAGGGGAAACATATTTCGATGGGAAAATTTTATCCTGAAGGAACAATAATCAGCTCCGGAATATCAAAATGGTGTGGAGCAGGAGGATGGCGACTGGGTACATTTACTTTTCCGAAAGACCTGAATTGGTTATCCGATAAAATGGCAGTTGTGGCAAGCGAAACATATACATCAGTGAGTGCGCCAATTCAATATGCTGCGGTTCAGGCTTTTAAAGGAGGTATCGAAATTGAAGAATATCTCTGGAATACTCGAAAAATTCTTTCCTCAATTGGTAATGAGTGTGCTCAAAAATTAAATAAAGCTGGAGTAAAAGTGCATAAACCTGTTGGTGGGTTTTATCTTTTCCTCGATTTCTCCAATTTTTCAAATAAACTTCATTCAAAAGGAATTAATAATTCAAAAGACTTATGTTCACGACTTCTTATGGATACTGGTGTTGCAATACTTAATGGAGCATCTTTTAGCCGTCCAATAGAAGAATTTTCTGCCCGTATGGCTTATGTAGATTTTGACGGTGCGAGCGCTTTAGCTGCAGCCGGAACAATTGCACTTTCAAAACCACTTCCAAAAGATTTCAATCGTGTCTATTGTTCGAAGGTTATTGATGGTGTTGACAAAATAAAGGATTGGTTGGCAGAATTGTGATAAAGACCTCAATATAATAATTGGCCCTAGTTTTATAAAGTGCTATTAATGAGCATTATTAGTAGCTAAAAAATTATTAAGCTTATTCCTAAGCAATTTAACAGTACTTTTGCCGACTTTTAAAATAATAAATGACATTTAAAGAATTAGAAATTATAGAACCTATCCTTAGAGCCATTGATGCCGAAGGATATATTAATCCCACCCCAATCCAAGAACAATCAATTCCAATCTTACTTCGCGGAAAAGACCTTTTAGGATGCGCTCAAACAGGCACAGGTAAAACAGCTGCTTTTGCTATTCCTATTTTACAACAACTCTATTTAAACAGACATAAAATTAATGGCCGACGTGAGATAAAAGCCCTGGTAGTTACTCCAACACGTGAATTAGCAATTCAGATTGCCGACAGCTTTACAACTTATGGTAAATTCACAGGAATCAAAAACACTGTCGTTTTTGGAGGTGTAAATCAGGGAGCACAAACTGATGCACTTAGCAAAGGTGTTGACATTTTGGTTGCAACACCAGGTCGATTGTTAGACTTGATAGACCAAGGATTTATAACATTAAAAAACGTAGAATTTTCAGTGCTTGATGAAGCTGACCACATGCTCGACATGGGTTTTATTCATGATATTCGTAAAATTATTGCCAAATTACCAAAGGAGCGACAATCGCTTTTCTTTTCTGCAACTATGCCTCCGGCAATTATGGATTTATCGAGCAAAATATTGGGTAATCCGGAGAAAGTAACTATAATGCCGGAGCAAACAACTGCTGAGAAAGTTGAGCAGGCTGTATATTTTGTGAACAAGAAAAACAAAACCAATTTACTTCTTCATTTATTAAAAACAAAGTCGATTGATTCTACATTAGTCTTTTCTCGCACAAAACACGGTGCCGACAAGATTGTTAAAACATTAAAAAAAGCAAGTGTAAATGCCGAAGCTATCCATGGCAATAAATCTCAGAGTGCTCGCCAAAGAGCTTTAGGGAATTTTAAAAGTGGTCAAACCAGCATTTTAGTAGCGACAGATATTGCTGCCAGAGGTATAGATGTGGAGGAATTGTCGCATGTAATAAATTACGATCTTCCGAATATTCCTGAAACCTATATCCACCGAATTGGCAGAACTGGCCGAGCAGGTTTAAGTGGAATTGCTTTATCTTTTTGCGATGCTGAAGAAATAGTGTATTTGCGTGATATTCAGAAGTTAATCGATCAGAAAATAACTGTTGTTACAGAGCACCCTTTTCCTGATGATAGTGTTGATAATTCAAACAATAGTTTGCCAAGGCCAAAAAGACCAACGCAAAACTCACGTTCGCCACGACCTAGAACTGAAACAGGAAGCAATAGTCGCCAGAAAAGTCGGCGTCCTTATTCTAGAAACAGAAGCTAGAAAAAACAAAGTGGTTCTATTAACTCAACAATATTTCAGCTAAATGATAAGCAGCATTTAATCCTACATAATTGATTAAAAGTATGCTATATTTGCAATAGTTATAAAAATTTAAAAAAAACAACAGTAAAAAAATTAAAAATTAAATTATGGGAAGATCACAAGAAACATTTAACAAGAAGGAAGTAAGAAACAAAAAAGAGAAAAAGAGAAAAGATAAAGTAGCAAAGAAGTTAGCCAGAAAAGATACTGAGAAAAGCGGAAGTCTGGAAGATATGATGGCTTATGTTGATGAAAATGGCATGATTACTTCAACTCCACCGGATCCAAGCAAGAAAAAAATATTTAAATCAGAAGATATCCAAATTGGTGTCCCCAATCGCGATTCTGATGAAGCTTTTGATCCAATTAGAAAGGGAACAGTTAGCTTTTTTGACGAGACAAAAGGATTTGGATTTATAAAGGATTTGGAAACACAGGAAAGCGTTTTTGTTCACGTAAATAATTTACTCGAAGAAATTAAAGAGAATAATATTGTTAATTTTGAAGTAGAAATGGGAAAAAAGGGGCCAATTGCTACTAAAGTTAAACTTTTTAAATAGAGAACTTCTATTGAAATTTTTCAAACAATCATTTATTTCAAACTTGTTTAAATGGCTGTATTTAAATTCGTTGTCGATAAATTAAACAAAATTTGCTAAAACATTATACCTCCATATAAGTTTGACGAAACCTTATTAAAACATCAGCAAAATTACCAAATTATAGGTGCTGCAATTAGAAAGACCTCTGATTCAAAGATTTGTATCTAATTCATTTTTCAAATTCAAAATATCTAACAGACAAATAAGGTAAATGTTGCAAAGTAATTATAACTACTTTTGCAAACTTTTTCAATACAACCAAGCATAAAAAATATTTAAATGATTACAATTGCAGATATAAGAATTCAATTTGGTAAAAGAGTATTGTTTCAAGATGTTAATATGCAATTTCAGCCCGGAAATTGTTATGGCATTATTGGCGCAAATGGTGCAGGAAAATCAACATTATTAAAAGCTATTTCGGGCGAAATTGATACAACAGCAGGAAATATTAGTTTAGGTCCGGGCGAAAGACTTTCAGTATTAAGTCAGGATCACTTTGCCTTTGACGAATTTTCTGTGCTTGATACAGTTATGAAAGGCCACTCACAATTGTGGGAAATTATGCAAGAAAAAGATGCACTTTATGCCAAAGCTGATTTTACAGATGCTGATGGTATTAAAGCAGCCAATTTAGAAGAGAAATTTGCTGATATGAATGGTTGGAATGCCGAAAGCGATGCTGCCACACTTTTGAGCGATTTAGGAATAAAAGAAGAATTTCATTATACCTTAATGAAAGATATGAGTGGGAAACAAAAAGTAAGGGTTTTATTAGCTCAGGCACTTTTTGGCAAACCCGATAATTTATTGCTCGATGAGCCTACCAACGACCTCGACCTTGAAACTGTGATGTGGCTGGAAAATTATTTGGCTAATTATGAAAATACTGTCTTAGTTGTATCGCACGATAGACACTTTTTAGATTCCATTAGTACGCATACCGTTGATATTGATTTTGGTAAAGTGCAAATGTTTGCCGGAAACTACAGTTTTTGGTATCAAAGTAGTCAGTTGGCTTTAAAACAAGCACAAATGCAAAACAAAAAAGCCGAGGATAAAAAGAAAGAACTTCAAGAATTTATCAGACGTTTTAGTGCAAATGTATCAAAATCAAAACAAGCTACAAGTCGTAAAAAAATGATTGAAAAGCTTAATATAGAGGATATTAAGCCTTCAACAAGAAAATATCCGGGAATTATTTTTACACCCGAACGAGAAGCTGGCGATAAAATCCTAGAAGTTTGCGGTTTAAGCGCAAGCATCGATGGTAAAGTTTTATTTAAGGATGTTGATTTTTATGCCAACAAAGGCGATAAAATTGTTTTCTTATCGAAAGATCCAAGAGCCATGACTGCTTTGTTTGAAATTATAAATGGAAAACAAAAAGCTGATATTGGAACTTATACTTGGGGACAAACAATAACTTCTGCTTATCTACCGGTTGATAATTCTCCATTTTTCAGAAGCAAATTAAGTCTTTTCGATTGGCTTTGCCAATTTACCAACGATACAACCGACCTTTACATTCGAGGATATCTCGGAAAAATGCTATTTGCAGGAGATGAAATTCACAAGCCTGTTGATGTTTTATCGGGTGGCGAGAAAATGCGTTGCATGATTTCAAAAATGATGCTTATTGATGCTAATGCTTTAGTATTGGATACACCAACTAATCACCTTGATTTAGAATCGATTCAAGCTTTTAACAACAATTTAATAAAATACCCCGGCAATGTGTTTATGTCGTCTCACGACCACGAATTTATTCAATCTGTTTGTAATAGAGTTATCGAATTAACTCCAAATGGAATTATCGATAAATTGATGGATTATGACGATTATATTGAGGATGAAAAGATAAAGGCTTTAAAAGAAAAAATGTATCAAGTTTAGAATACTTGTCTCCATTTTACTTTTACAATTCCCCATTCTTTTATGAAAAGAGCAAAGCTCTTAGTTAATAATGTTGGCTTTTTGCGATAGTTTATTCCTTTTTAGAAAAATAAAATTATTAAAAATTGACATCACACTAAATTATTCGTAAATTTGTAAATTCTTATAAGAGAAATATTCTTATAAAATACATATTCAATTATGATAAATAGTGATGCAAGAAAAAAATTAATAGAGAAAGGATTGAGGGTAACGCCTCAGAGGCTAGCTATTTTAGAGGCAATTATCAAGTTAAAAAATCACCCCACTGCGGATAATATTATTGAATACATTAAAGATAATCATCCAAATATTGCCACAGGCACTGTTTATAAAGTACTTGATGTTCTGGTTGAAAACAAACTCATAAAAAAAGTAAAAACGGATAAAGATAGTATGAGGTATGACGCCATTATGGAAAACCATCATCATTTATACAGTGCTGAATCCGACAAAATCGTAGATTATTTCAATGATGACATAAATAAGCTTTTAGCTGATTACTTCGAAAAGAATGAAATTCCCGATTTCAATATTGAAGATATCAAACTTCAAATAATTGGTAAATTCAAAAAAATAACAATCTAAATTACAGAATTATGGAAAAGAAAAAACAAAAATTAACAACGGCATCAGGCAAACCTTATTTTGAAAATGAAGATAGCATGACAGCCGGCCCACGCGGACCCATCCTTTTGCAAGATTTCTATTTGCATGAGAAATTAGCACATTTTAATCGTGAACGTATCCCAGAGCGTGTTGTTCATGCCAAGGGTACCGGTGCATTTGGTATATTGAAAGTAACTCACGACATTTCAAAATACACTAAAGCGAAGATATTTAGTAAGATAGGAAATGAATGTCGTGTATTTCTTCGTTTTTCTACAGTTGGCGGAGAAAAAGGGAGTGCTGATACTGAGAGAGATCCTCGTGGTTTTGCCGTAAAGTTTTATACGGAGGATGGTAATTGGGATTTGGTAGGAAATAATACACCCGTTTTCTTTATAAAAGATGCAAAGAAATTCCCCGATTTTGTTCATACGCAAAAACGTGATCCTAAAACAAACTTGAAAAGCCCGACTATGATGTGGGATTATTGGAGTTTAAACCCCGAAAGTTTGCATCAGGTTATGATTCTTTTTAGCGATAGAGGAACTCCCGATGGATATAGAAAAATGAATGGTTATGGAAGCCATACCTTTTCTATGATTAATGAAAAGAATGAAAGAGTTTGGGTGAAATTTCATTTCAAAACCCAACAAGGAAACAAAACCTTAACTGGAGCCGAAGCTGATGTTTTGAAAGGCAAAGATCCAGATTATGCCCAGCGTGATTTAGTTAATGCTATTTCGAAAGGCGATTTTCCGAAATGGGCATTAAAAATTCAAATAATGACCGATGAGCAGTTAAAGCAATTTAAATGGAATCCTTTTGATGTTACCAAAGTTTGGCCACATTCAGAATTTCCATTGATTAATGTTGGTATTATGGAGTTAAATGAAATTCCGCTTAATTATCATGCCGATGTTGAACAAGCTGCCTTTGCTCCGGCACATACTGTTGACGGAATTGGACTTTCTCCTGATAAATTATTACAAGGTAGAATATTGGCCTATCCTGATGCACATCGCTATAGATTAGGCGCTAATTATGAGCAAATTACGGTCAATCGCCCAATATGTCCGGTTCATCATCATCAGCGCGATGGAATGATGAGTGTAGATGGAAATGGAGGCGATAGCCCCAATTATTTCCCTAACAGTTTCGATAATATTGAAGCGGATAAAAGCTATAAAGAACCTGCAATGAAAATGGATTCAGATATAGCCAATACTTATGATCGCAACGAAAATGATAATGATTTTTACACACAACCGGGTGATTTGTTCCGCAAGGTGATGAATGATAGTGAACGTAAAAATACGATATCCAATATTGTAGGAGCAATGAGTGGTATCGCAGGTACTAAAAGGGATGAAATCATTCAAAGGCAATTATCGCATTTTTACAAAGCAGACAAAGAATTGGCATTGGAAGTTGCGAAAGGACTTAATATCAACTTTAAAATATAATTGATTATGAAAGAAAAAAGCATTGAATTATTAAACAAGGCAATTGCAGATGAATTATCAGCAGTTCATCAATATATGTATTTTCATTTTCATTGCGATGATCAGGGCTATGATTTATTGGCAAACCTTTTTAGAAGGACTGCAATTGATGAGATGATACATATTGAGTCTATTGCCGAAAGGATTCTTTTTTTAAAAGGTGAAGTAGAAATGAAAGCATCTGATGAAGTAAAGAAAATTCATGAAGTAAAGGAAATGCTTCTAATGGCGTGTGAAATGGAATCGAGTAGTGCTAATGATTATAATAAATGGGCAAATGAATGTTCTCAGAATGCCGATTCTGTCTCCAAAAAAATATTTGAATCGCTTGTTGAAGATGAAGAACGTCATTTTGATCAATACGATACAGAGATGGAAAACATGAGGAAATTCGGTGATAATTATCTCGCTCTTCAATCTATTGAACGAAGCAAAAATATTGCTACAGCTAGACCAACAACGCAATAATTTTAGTTTTGATATAATTATATCTCTTAAGATGACGAATAAATGAAAACAAAAAATGATAGATAAAATATTAATTACACCGTTTCAAAAATTTGTAAAAATTGAGAGTTTTAGTGGGATTCTCCTTTTTAGTGCAACAATAATAGCACTAATTTGGGCTAACTCACCTTTTGGCCATATCTATGAATCATTGTGGCAATATAAGATCGGAATAAGTGCGCAAAACTTCGAAATTACAAAACCACTCATCTTATGGATAAATGATGGATTAATGGCTGTCTTTTTCTTTTTAATTGGATTAGAACTTAAAAGAGAGTTGTTGATTGGAGAATTAGATTCCGTTAGGAAAGCAGCATTTCCTTTTTTTGCCGCCATTGGTGGAATGTTATTTCCCGTTTTACTTTTTATTTTTCTAAACAAAAATCCTGAAACATATAATGGCTGGGGAATACCAATGGCAGCGGACATTGCTTTTTCTCTAGCCATTTTAAAATTATTAGGAAAAAGAGTGCCTTTGAGTTTAAAAATATTCCTTACTGCCTTTGCAATTATTGATGATATTGGTGCAGTACTAATAATTGCTATTTTTTACAGTGAGAGTATAAATTGGTTATTGTTGGCAGCTGCGCACATTCCAATTTTAATTCTCGCTTACCTTTCTTACCGAAAGATTTATGTAAAATATTTAACTCTTTTCTTTGGTATTATTGTTTGGTTCGCTTTTTTAAAAGCAGGTATTCATCCAACTGTTGCAGGAGTTTTATTAGCGTTTACAATTCCTATAAGACAAAAAGTGGATATTAGAACATACACAAACAAGCTTTGGGATATTGCAAAAGAAATAAAAATGACATCCGAAAATAAGAATCACATTCTTTCTAAAGATCAAATAAAGCACATAGATAATTTAGAATATTGTACTGATAAGGTACAATCGCCACTACAACATCTTGAACATAAACTTCATAATTGGGTTGCCTATTTCATTGTGCCAATTTTTGCGTTGGCTAATGCAGGGGTTGCATTTAGTATGGATATAAACTTTGATATTTCCTTAATTATCAACATAGCTATAAGCTTAGTTATAGGAAATTTTATTGGAGTAGCTTTTTTTTCATTGTTAAGTGTAAAATTGGGGTTTACGGAATGGCCGGAAGATGTAAACTATTGGCAGATACTCGGTATAGCTTCCTTAGCCGGCGTAGGTTTTACAATGTCTATTTTCATCGCAAATCTTGCTTTTGCTGAAAACACGGCATTTATCGATTCTGCAAAAGTTGGAATTCTAATAGGCTCTTTCATTTCTGGAGTAACAGGATATTTAATATTGCGATTAAGCAGTAAAAAAGTTTATGAAACACAAACTAATGAATAGTTTCCATAATAATGATTTGAATATAGAAGCAAAGGAATTCATGCTATTATCTGTTTGAAACTTGGGTTAAACAGCTAGTACAAGTTGTTTTTAAATTTATTGCCGTTATTTAAACGTACCTTTGCAATATAATTTTCATTTAAACAAAAGCTGTATGAAATACATGCTATTGTATTCGTTCATATTCTTACTAACAATAGGAAACAGTTCGGCGCAATCATTAAAAAGAAGCATCGCTTTGTTAGATTTAACCGAGCAAAATGGAGAAGACAATGATGGTCAGCTCTTTTCGGCAGAACATATACTCAAAGTAAGCGGAATTCCATATACTATTACTGCTGAACCTATTGAAGCTATGCAATATGCTATGATATTTTGTTCATCATATCTCGATTCTAAAACACTCTCCGATGAAGAAAAAATAAGCTTACTAACATATATATCCAATGGAGGAATATTAGTTGCTTCCCGAGTTATTGATGAAACCTTAAATGCTCTTTTTGGAATAACAGCTTATACTGAATCTAATGCTAATTATTTAATCAGCTGGAATAATACTTTATCAACTCCCTTGTTTAGATGGATAGATGAGCCTGAAGAGTTGACAATATCATTGGGAAGAGAAGGTGGTGGCGCTATGTTTAAAACAGTTTCTTATGAACTGAGTAGTGCTGTTGACCTTGCTCATTTTGAAAATGGAAATGTAGCTGTTACTCAAAATAATTTCGGAAATGGATTTGCTTATAATTTTGGATTTACCTGGAAAGAAGTGATTTTGAGAAGTCAAATAAACAGAGACATAGAAGCACAGCGAATTAGCTCTAATGGATTTGAACCATCTATGGATGTAATCATGTTATTGATGAGAGCGATATTTAATGAACATATTCCTTATTCTACATGGAAACACACAAGCCCCGGCAATTCTTCTTCAACGGTAATGATTACCCACGATGTTGATGGCACCAGTGGTATGGATACCATGAACGTTTTTTCTGAATCAGAAAAAAATATGGGGATTACTGCTACATATAATATTACGGTAAGATATATTTCAGATGCTTTGGAGTCGGCTTTTTATATTGGAAAAGATGCAGAAATCCAAGGACTTATAAATGATGGCCATATAATTGGTTCTCATTCTGTTGGCCATTTTCCCGATTTTTGGGATGATGATATTTTTCCGATCGGAAGCGCCGGAAATACAATGGTTAACTATCTTCCAAGCAATGATGGAACGATAACCACAGGCGGAACAGTTTATGGCGAAATGGA
>CAZTST010000035.1:0-2662 GCA_964616585.1 uncultured Draconibacterium sp. | reverse complement strand
GAAGTTTCTAAAAATGTGCTTGAATCAGATTTTGGACAGGATATTAGGATTTACCGAACCGGACATTTAGTTTACAATAAATACATGGTAGAGGTAATGGATGAATTGGGTTATTTGTACAATTCCAGTTACAGCGCTAACGAAGTACTGACTAATTTTCCTTATCAAAATAAAACGGGCAGAAGTTTTAGTGGAACAAATTCAAATATATATGAATTACCGGTTAGTATTTCTGATGTTTATCACGATGATCCATTTTCAGAAGATAATTATCTGGAAAAAGTAGATTTATGGCTCGGTATTATTTCAAAGATAGATGCTAATAATGCATCCACAGTGCTATTAATTCATCCTAACAGAGAATATAAATTGTTGGGGCAGGAATTACTTATTTCAAGTTTACCCGAAAGCATTGCAATTCAAGAAATGGGAGCCTATGGCGATTATTGGAGAGATAGGGAAACCTTTGATTTTACTACTCAATTAGTTGATAATAAGCTTAGTATTATCATCCCAAGTCAAAATTTAACGATAAATGAAAACATAAGTCTAATTATTGCAAATGGGCAAGCTCTCGATGAAATTATTCTAAAAGATGAATGGGATGGTTTAATCGATTTTAGTTTCGAAAATTGGGAAGATAATGATGTTGTTGTTTATAATATTGGACTATTAGGTGTTTCCGACTCTTCTATTCCTTTTAATAATATACCGGATATCAATATATATCCTAATCCTGCCAGTGAAAATCTTTCTATCGAAATGAATTTAATAGCTGCTTCGAATATCAACATCGAATTATTGGATATGTACGGCAAATCAATCAAGAAAGAGGAAAGTATTCGCAAAGCTTCCGGCCATCAAACTATTGATTTCGATTTGAATGAATTACAGTTGGCAAGCGGACTTTATTTCTGTAAAATAAATATAGGCGATAATTTGGAATTCGTTAAAAAGCTTATCATTAAGTAAGCTATAAATGCTTATTCTAATAATTCTAAGTCAAAAATGTTTATTGGCTTTGCTTGGGCTGTATCTATAATCTTTCTCATTTTTATACTAAAAAACTTATGCTCGAGATAAGTCAACCTAAGTATTTTTCGTAATTTCGATTTAAGTTTACTGAAAAATATTAAGAATATAAAAACATATACACAAATGAGAAAAATAGCCATTTTATTAATAAGCATTTTTATCAGCTTTTCTTTATTTGGCCAGAATATTACAGGACAATGGAATGGCATTTTAAAAGTGCAAGGAATACAATTAAGACTTGTTTTTAATATCGAGAAAAGCGATACAGGATTTTTAGCAACCATGGATAGCCCTGATCAAGGTGCCAAAGGAATTCCGGTAACATCTGTAAGTTTTGAGAATTCAATTATAAAACTCGAACTTCCAAATTTATACATCCAATACCAAGGAACTTTAGACGAAGAAAATACAATTGTAGGGGATTTTAAGCAAGGAGGAATTTCTCTTCCATTAAACCTGACAAGAGAAATGCCGGAAAAAGAAGTAGTAATTCGGCCACAAGAGCCTGCAAAACCATATTCTTATTATTCTGAAGATATTATATTTGAGAATGTTAATGATAATATCCGTCTGGCCGGAACGCTTACTTTGCCTACAAAAGATGGCGTTTTTCCTGCGGTTATTTTAATAAGTGGAAGCGGGCCGCAGAATCGCGATGAAGAGGTTTTTGCTCATAAACCTTTTTTGGTTTTAGCCGATCATTTAACAAAAAATGGTTTAGCAGTTCTTCGATTCGATGATAGAGGAACAGCTAAATCGGAAGGCGATTTTAAAACAGCAACATCGCTCGATTTTGCTCAGGATGCTGAATCCGCTCTTAATTATTTGCTCACAAGAAAAGAAATAAACAAAAGGAAAATTGGATTAATTGGTCATAGCGAAGGAGGTATAATTGCTCCTATGCTTGCTGCAAAATCAAAAGATATAAGTTTTATAGTTCTTTTAGCTGGAACAGGAATTTCTGGTTCTGAATTACTTCTTCTTCAACAAGAACTAATTGGACGTGCCTACGGACAAAGCGATTCGATTTTAGAAAAAACGAAATCTGTTAATAAAGAAGCTTTTAATATCATTTTAAAATCTGAAAATAATGAATCCTTAAAATCGGACTTAAGCGAGTACATAAAGCAAACATCAATAGATAATTCAGCCTCTGGCAAGCCTGATGGAATGACCGATGATGATTTTATCGCAATACAGGTAAATCAATTAACAAGTCCTTGGATGTACTTTTTCTTACGATACGATCCAGCGCCTACTTTAGAAAAAGTTAAATGCTCTGTTTTGGCTCTTAATGGAAGCAAAGATTTGCAAGTTCCTGCAAAAGTTAATCTTGAGGCCATTGCCAAAGCTCTGAAAAAGGCAAGAAATAAAAATGTAACAATTAAAGAAATACCAAATCTCAATCACTTATTTCAGGAATGTGAAACAGGCGCGCCAAATGAATACGCAATAATTGAGCAGACATTTTCACCGATTGCTCTTAATGAAATTAGCAATTGGATAAAAAAGCTTCTCGGTAAGTCATCGGATGACTAATTGAATGACTGTCATTTACTTCAAGCAAATTGTTTGAAGTCATCCGATGACTATATTTCCAAAATAATTTTCAAGAATATCATAATTT
>CAZTST010000034.1:18577-19442 GCA_964616585.1 uncultured Draconibacterium sp. | reverse complement strand
GGAAGATATAAGAATAGGTGTTTATGTATGTTGGTGCGGAACCAATATTGCCAAAATGGTTGATGTTGAAGATGTATCCAAAGAAATGAAAAAACGCCCAAATGTAGTTTTGGCTAGCGATTACAAATACATGTGTTCAGATCCCGGTCAGGATATGATTATTAGCGACATAAAAGAACATAAACTCAATCGGGTGGTTGTTGCAGCTTGTTCGCCCCGAATACATGAACTTACTTTCCGAAAAGCGCTCGAAAATGCAGGATTAAATCCTTATATGTTCGAAATGGTTAATATTCGCGAACAAGTTTCATGGGTGCATACTAATCGAACTGAGGCAACAAAAAAAGCTAAAGCTTTGATTGCAGGTGCAATAAACCGTGTACGCTGGCATTCTTCTCTTGATAAAAGATCAGTTTCCATTAATCCAACTACTTTGATTATTGGTGGAGGAATTGCAGGTATTTCAGCTGCCTTAAAAATTGCAGGCGCCGGAGTAGAAGTCTTCTTAATCGAGAAAGAAAAAGAGCTTGGTGGTTTGCTTAATCATATCGACTTGAGCTTCCCACATTTTCACAGTGTTGGTGAATTAATCCAAAATAAACTAAAATTAATAAATGATAATACTTTAATTAAAGTATTTACTAACAGCGAGATAGAAAATATTTTCGGTTACGTTGGAAATTTTGAAGCTCAAATTAAATCTGAAAATCAATATAATACAATCAAATTTGGCAGTATAATCGTTGCAACAGGCTTAAAACCTTACGACCCTTCTCCACTTACAAATTATGGTTATGGTCTTCATAAAAATGTAATTACTTCGCTTGAGTTTGAAAAAATGTTGAAACAAGGCGAAATAATAACT
>CAZTST010000034.1:4768-18567 GCA_964616585.1 uncultured Draconibacterium sp. | reverse complement strand
AACTACAGAAGGAATTGAACCTCGCCATATTGCTTTTATTCATTGTGTTGGCAGTCGAAATACAGAACAACATTCGTATTGTTCAAGAGTTTGCTGCAATACTGCACTAAAGCAAGCTAAGCAGGCAAAAATAGTGCTGCCTGATGCGATGGTTTATAATTTATATGCCGATATGCGTAGCATTGGTAAAGATTGTGAAGAGTTTTATGCCAGATCCTTTTCAAAAGATCATATGTTTTTAATGTTCGATCATCATAAAGCATTACCAAAAATTAAAGCAGCTAATAAAGCTGATAACTGCAATTTACTTATCGAAGTGGATGAATTGTTATCGCATGAGGCTTTGGAAGTTCCCGCCGACTTGGTTGTACTCATGGTAGCGATGGAGGCACAAGAAGATGCAAAAAAAATATCGCATGCAGCCGGTATAAGTATGTGTGGGAATAATTTCTTTATCGAACGACATCCGAAATTAGATCCTTTTGCAACAACAACTGCTGGAGTTTTTCTGGCTGGAAGTTGTCAATCTCCAAAAGATATTCCTGATGCCATTACTCAGGCAAATGCAGCAGCAGCACGCATTCTGGCCACTATAATAAAAGGTTCGGCCGAAGTAGAAGTTACAACAGCTGAAGTTAATGAAGAGCTTTGTTGTGGATGTCAAACCTGCATAAATGTGTGTCCTTATACTGCCATCGTTTTCGACAAAGAAAAAAACGTATCTGTTGTGAATTCGATTCTTTGCAAAGGATGCGGTACATGTGGTTCTGCTTGTCCCACCGGAGCCATTAAGAGTCATCATTATACCGATCAACAAATTCTTTCACAAATAGAGGGATTAATGCAAATGTCATTTGAATTAGAGGAGGAAATAATATGAGTTTTCAACCAAAAATAGTAGCATTTTTATGCAATTGGTGCTCTTATACTGGAGCAGATTTAGCCGGCACTTCTCGCCTAAAATATGCAGCGAATATTAATATTATTCGCGTAATGTGTTCAGGCAGAGTAGAGCCAACTTTTGTTATTAAGGCTTTTAAAGAAGGTGCCGATGGAGTCTTGATATGTGGCTGCCATCCAGGCGATTGTCACTATCACGAAGGTAATTATAAATGCCTGCGGCGATATCATCTTCTAAAGAAATATGTCGATCAAATGGGAATTGATAATAAACGTTTTCATTTGGAATGGATAAGCGCGAGCGAAGGAAAGCAATTTGCTGAATTAGTCGATCAATTCACTCAAACAATAAGAGAATTAGGGCCTTGCAGCGTGAAAAAAGTAATGCAAATTATATGAAAGGAAAATCAAAAATGAGCGAAGAAGTAAATAAACCAAAAATAAAATTAGCCATCTATTGGGGAGCAGGATGTGGCGGATGTTGTGTTTCCGTTCTTGATGTACATGAAAAACTTTTTGCTGTTATAGATGCGGCAGATATCGTTTTTTGGCCTATTGCCCTCGACATAAAATACCACGATGTTGAAGCAATGGAAGACGGATTCATTGATGTTTGTTTGTTTAATGGCGCTATCCGAAATAGTGAAAATGAGGAAATTGCTCATCTTTTGCGTAAAAAGTCGAAAGTTCTGGTAGCTTACGGATCCTGTGCACATATGGGAGGAATTCCTGGCTTGGCTAATTTCAGTTCAAAAGAAGAAATTTTTAAACGAGCTTATTACGATAGTGAAAGTACCGTGAATCCTGAGAAAATACTTCCGATGTTAGAAACTAAAGTTGAAGAAGGAACTTTAACATTGCCATACTTTTATGAAGATGTTCTAAAACTCGATGATGTTGTTGATGTCGATTACTATTTGCCTGGTTGTCCGCCTCAAACGGAACGTTTGGTAGAAGTTTTTATGGCTATTGTTACCGGCGCAGAATTACCGCCGAAAGGATCGGTTGTTGGAGCGTTGGCAAAATCTCAATGCGATGAATGTAAACGCGAAAAGACTGACACTAAACTGATTAAAGAGTTTAAACGGTCTTGGGAAATTGAAGATGATGGCAAAACCTGCTTTTTAGAGCAAGGTGTAATTTGTATGGGACCTGCAACACGCGGAGGTTGCGGAGTACGTTGTATTGAAGGGAATGCGCCTTGCAGAGGATGTTACGGGCCTTCTGAAGGAATAACAGATCCGGGCGCAAAAATGATGTCTGCTATTGCAACTATGATCGATTCAAACGATCCGGTAGAGATTGAAAGAATAATTGCACAAATTGATGATCTGGCAGGAACGCTTTATCGCTTTAGTTTGCCGTCTTCCTACTTGAGAAGGAAAATTATGCAAAATAAAAATGGACAAGGCGATAATATGCAAGGTGAGAGAAAGCAAAACAAGAACACCAAAGTTCATCAAAAAGAAATGTTTTATTAGACTCGGCACAGGTGAGAATCCAAAATGAAAAATTTAAAAATTATGAAAAGAATTACAATTGATCCGATTACACGACTCGAAGGACACGGTAAAATAGAAATTTTTTTGAAGGATGATGGTGAAGTGGACAACGTTTACTTTCAAGTGCCTGAATTAAGAGGTTTTGAGAAATTTGTTGAAGGTCGTCCGGTGGCCGAACTTTCTCAAATTGTAACCAAAATTTGTGGTGTTTGTCCTGGTTGTCATCATATGGCCTCAGGGAAAGCTGCCGATGCCGTTTATGGCGTGGAGCCTCCTCCTACAGCTAAAAAATTGCGCGAATTATTTTATATGGCTCATTTTGTACATAGCCATATTGCTCATTTTTATGCACTTGCAGCACCTGACTTTGTTGTTGGACCTGATTCCTCAAAAGCAGAACGCAATATTTTAGGCGTAATTGGTAAAGTAGGTTTAGAAATTGGAACTGAAGTCTTGAAACAACGAAGAATTGCACAGGAAATTCAGGCATTAATTGGCGGCCATCAAACTCATGTCGTGATGAATATTCCTGGTGGTGTTAGAAAAGGCATCACAATGGAAGAACGTGACGATATAGAGAAAAAAGTGCTTGGATTTATCGATTTCGCAAAATTCTCGCTTAAAATTTTCGAAGATGTAGTTTTGGGAAATAAGGATTATGTCGATCTAATTGTCAACGGCCCATATTTGCTCAATTTACATTCCATGGGATTAGTTGATGCAAACAATAAAGTAAATTTTTACGATGGAAAAGTAAGAGTTGTTGATGTAAATGGAAACGAACATTGTAAATACGCGCCCAACGAATATCTTGATTTTATAGAAGAGCGTGTTGAGCAGTGGAGCTACTTAAAATTCCCATTTTTGAAAAAGAAAGGATGGAGTGGGTTTGTCGAAGGTCAAGATTCAGGAGTTTATCATGCAACGCCTTTGTCACGTCTTAATGCTGCTGATGGAATGGCAACTCCTTTAGCACACATCGAATACGAAAAATTATTCAAAACTTTAGGCGGAAAACCCGTTCATGCAACCTTGGCAATGCATTGGGCCAGATTGGTTGAGTTGCTTTATTCAGCTGAAAGAGCACTGGAATTAATTACCGATCCTGATATAACCGGTAAGGAATTGAAAACTCCATTAGGCAAAGTGCTTGGTGAAGGTGTTGGTATTGTTGAAGCTCAAAGAGGAACTTTAACGCATCATTATTGGACCGATGAAAAAGGTATAGTTACTAAAGCTAATATTATCGTGGGAACTACAAATAATAATGCTGCCATTTGTATGTCGCTTAAAAAAGCTGCTCAAGGTTTAATAAAAAAAGGAGAGATTCCTTCCGAAGGAATATTAAATATGATAGAAATGGCATTTCGAGCCTATGATCCTTGTTTTTCATGTGCAACGCATAGCTTAAGAGGCGAAATGCCAATGGAAGTTTTAATTAAAGATAGAAATGGAAATCTTATAGATCGAATATCGCGTTAGCAAAAAAATGATAAAAAATCAAAAAATACTGATTTATGGAATAGGTAATGAACTACTTACAGATGATGGAATTGGCCCCAAATTGGTTATGGAATTACAAAAAAGCCATCAACACAAAAATCTGGTTTATGAATCTGCCTTTGTAGGTGGACTGGATATATTGGACATAATTCGTGGTTATTGGCAGGTCATATTTTTGGATGCCATTAAAACAAAAGATGGCATTCCCGGAACCATTTATCATTTTACTCCTGATGATTTTAAAGAAACTTTGCATTTGTCTAATCTGCATGATATCAAGTTTTTAACAGCTTTGGAATTAGGTAGGCGATTGTCTTTCGATATTCCGCCTATAATTGAGATTATTGCCATCGAAATTATTGAAGATATGGTGTATAACGATCATTTTAGTCCTGAAATTGAAAAGTTGTTCCCTTCTATCCATAAAAAAATTGGTACTTATTTGATAGATAAAATGAATTGTAAAGATTCAATGCCTGAAATACTTAAATAAAATGGAACTGGTTAAGAAGCTTTCTGACTAGTTCCATCTGTAGTAGATCTATAAAATTATAAACAGATGAAACATCCATGAATAAATAATTTTGACACGCAGGAGGATGATTATAATGGATGTTCCATATGGCCTTAACATAAAATTATAAACATATGAAAATATTTAATCGTAAAGGCGGAATGAGGATACCGGAGCAAAAAATTGCAGAAGGTGAGCCAAAAATGAAACCAATAGTTTTGGAGGAATGTTATTGCCCGAATGGGCATAATCTAATCAATACAAAAAATAAATTTAATAAATTGAATGCAATTACCATTCAGATTAAAAGAAAAAATCAGAAAGGTTTGCTCATTCTTAACCCTGTTTGTGGTGATAAAAGTACAGTCACAATTGGTGTTGATATGCTTAACAAAGAAATTTGGGAGTTTTATTGCCCCGAATGTGGCATTGAATTACCAAACTACGCACATTGCTATTGTAAAGGAAATCTTAAAATACTGTTTTGCAGCCATCCACCGGATTATTCTCATTTTGTGGGAATTTGTAATCGTGCCGGATGCAATAATTCGGTAATTAAGAAAGGCGACGAATTATATAACTGTATGGATATATAAATCTTATATAGCAATTAATTTTACTATAAAAAACTATGGAAAAACTAGACCTTCTTTCTATTTTATTACATCTTAATCACGGATTAAAATATGCTGACCTGCCACTTCTTAGCGGTGTAATAATGAGTATTATACACGTAGTTTCCGGTCCTGATCATTTGGCTGCCGTAACACCATTAGCCATAAGCAGCAAACAAAAATCATGGTCAATTGGAATGCTTTGGGGTTTGGGTCATGTTTTGGGAATGATGGTTCTCGGCCTAATTTTTATTTTGATAAAAGATCAGTTTGCAATAGATATGATTTCCGGCTATGGCGAAAGTTTAGTTGGTATATTGTTAATAGCCATTGGTTTATGGGCTTTAGTGCGTTTACGCAAATATCATGGAGGTAAACATGGGCATATTCATCCGCATGCGCATGGCGATGAAATACATATTCATAACCATCAACACAAGAAGCAGCCGGAGCATTTTCATGAACATATAAAAACGCATCGACAAAACCTGATCACCGCTTTAACCATTGGCATAGTTCATGGAGTTGCCGGACTTTCTCATTTAGTGGCAATACTTCCAACTTTGGCTTTGCCTTCAAAATTAAGTTCAGTATATTACCTTATTGGATTTGGTACAGGTACAATTGTGGCAATGGTAGCTTATGCTTTTACTTTGGGAATGATAACTTACAAAGCTGATGAAAGACATAAAATTAATTTATCCATTTATCTGCGTCTTTTTGGTGGAATTATGGCGATAGGTGTTGGAGTTTTATGGTTGGTGTTCCAGTTCTTATAATATCTTGTATAAGATAAATAAAGGCGATAATTTAGATTAAGACGCACTAAATCTTTTATTTATAAGAATATTTTAATATCTTTATTGATTCTCGAATTATAAGATGAAAGAGCGAATAAATAATACAAAAACTAAGGAACATATTCAAGCCATTTACATAAAAATATCCGGTTTGGTGCAAGGGGTTGGATTTCGCCCATTTATCTATCGACTGGCTAATATCTTTCAGTTAAAAGGATGGGTTGACAACAGCAACGATGGCGTTGAAATCAAGCTCGAAGGAGATGTAAGAGCTCTTGGAAATTTCTTATCAACCATCCGTATTTCAGCTCCATCAGCATCAAATATTGATCAATTAGATTGGAAAATTACCAGAGTGGAGGGTTTTAATGATTTTAGAATCCTTAAAAGTAAAGAAAACGATAACGGTAAAATTACGGATATTAGCCCTGATATTGCTGTATGTTCTGATTGTCTTATAGATATGAAATCTCAGAAAAACAGAATTGATTATCCTTTTATTAATTGCACCAATTGTGGCCCGCGTTATTCAATTATTAGAAATTTGCCATACGACAGAAAAAATACAAGTATGACCGACTTTCGCATGTGTCAAGACTGTGAAAGCGAATATTTGGATGTTAAAAACCGTCGTTTTCATGCCCAACCGGTTGCTTGTCATTCTTGTGGACCACATTATGAATTGATATCTGGAAACAAGCATTCGACTGATTTTTCAGTTATCCTTAAAGAAATAGCTGAACTTACTCAAACCGGAAAGATTATTGCTCTTAAAGGAATGGGTGGATTTCATTTGATGTGCGATGCTCTTCAGGAAGAAAGCGTAATGCGCTTACGAAAAACCAAATTTCGCGAAGGCAAGCCCTTTGCTCTGATGGTTAAGAATTTAAGTGTATTGAAGGAATATGTTGATTTAGATGATGATGAAGAAAAATTAGTTTTATCATGGCAGCGGCCTATAGTCTTATTGAAGCAAAAAAAATCATTACCTTTTTCTATCAATTTAGGACTTGATAGATTGGGCTGTTTTTTGCCATATCTGCCTTTTCATTATTTAATGTTTGAACATTTAAATACTTCTGTTGTTGTTCTCACCAGTGGAAACAAAGCGGATGAACCTATTGCAATTGAAAATGCAAATGCAAAACTAAATTTGGCAGATATTTACGATGCTATTTTATTAAACAATCGGGAGATAATAAATCGTACCGATGATTCGGTATGTATTGTTGTTAATGCAAAACCAAGGCTTATTCGCCGATCACGATCCTATGCTCCCTCTCCACTCAAACTTCCTTTTAATCTTGAAGGAATTTATGCTGCCGGTGCCGAACTAGCAAATTGCTTTGCAATTGGTAAAGGTAATCAAGTTATAGTTAGTCAGCATATTGGAGATTTAAAAAATTTGGAAACATACTGTTATTTTCAGGAGAGTTTTCAATTGTATTCTCAACTTTTCAGATTTAAACCAACACTGATTGTGCATGACCTTCATCCTGATTATTTGTCAACTAAATTTTCAATCGAATTAGGTATTGAGTCTTTGGCAGTTCAGCATCATCATTCTCATATTGCATCTTGTATGGCCGAAAATTTGCTCGATGAAACAGTAATCGGAATAGCTCTTGATGGAACAGGTTTTGGAACGGATAGAACTATTTGGGGTGGCGAATTTTTAGTTTGTGATTTGATTGATTTTGAAAGATATACACATTTTGAAGCCATTCCTATGCCTGGTGGAGATAAAGTAATTGATAAACCATGGCGCTCAACTTTAGCCTATTTATATACTTATTTTAGAGATGAATTTTGGAATTTAGATTTTGTTAAAGAACTCGATATCAATGAGGTGAAAATCTTGCTTCAGGCAATAGATAAAAAGATAAATTGTCCGTTAAGCTCGAGTGCAGGACGATTATTTGATGCAGTAGCTGCATTATTGGGGGTTTGCAGAAATTCCGGCTTTCATGCCGAAGCTCCTATGCGTTTAGAAGCTATTCTGACATTTGGTATTGAAGCACACTATTCATTCAGTTTCAATAAGTTAATATCTTTCAAAAAGATGTTTAAAGAGATAATAAATGATTTGAAAAGTGATGTAAATATTGGTGTAATAGCCGCTAAATTTCATAATACAATAATTGAGGTTCTTGTTCAAGTTAGCGAACAAATAAGAAAGGAAAAAGGATTGCAAAAAATAGCTCTTTCCGGAGGCAGTTTTCAAAATAAATATTTACTCGAAAAAGCAGAAAAGCGTTTAAAAGATATTGGTTTTGAGGTTTATTCGCAACAAAAATTCCCTTCAAATGATGGTGGAATTGCTCTCGGGCAAATGGTAATTGCTGCAAAAAAAAGAATGATGAATAAAAAGATTTTAACCTAAAAAACGATTATGTGTTTAAGTATTCCGGCAAAAATAATTACGCTAAACGGCATCGAAGCTCAAGTTTCAGTTGGTGGAGCAATACGTAATGCTAACCTTCAATTGATTGAAAATCCGAAGATTGGAGATTATGTCTTACTTCATGCCGGATTTGCAATTAATGTAATTTCAGAAAAAGAGGCAAAAGAAACTATCGAAATTTTGACTGAGATTGAACGTCTAAATCGCCTGGAAGAGGATTCTGAAACAAATTAAAAAACATGAAATATATAGATGAATATCGTAATCCTGATTTGGTTTCGCAATTGCGAAAAATGATAATTAAAACATCTACCAAAGCAATAAATTTAATGGAGGTTTGCGGAGGCCATACTATGGCAATTCATAAGTTTGGAATAATTGATTTGTTACCTAAAAATATTAGACTTTTATCCGGACCAGGCTGTCCGGTTTGTGTCACCGATAAAAAATATATCGATCAAAGCATAGCTTATTGTCGTTTACCTGATATTATAATTACCACTTACGGCGATTTATTAAGAGTTCCAGGCTCCACTTCTTCATTAGAAAAAGAAAAGGCAAAAGGAGCAGATATTCGAATGGTATATTCAACTACCGATGCTCTGGATATTGCAAAAGCAAATCCACAGAAAAATATAATTTTTCTGGGAATTGGTTTTGAAACTACTTCACCGGCAAGCGCATACATTATTAAACAGGCATTTCAGGAAGATATTTCAAATTTTTCTTTGTTCAGCGCTCATAAAATTATGCCGCCGGCTTTAAAATTATTGGCTGACGGTGAGATTCGAATTGATGGTTTTATTTGTCCCGGCCATGTGAGTACAATTACCGGAAGTAAAATTTATGAACCTCTGGCCAACGAAAACTCTATAAGTTGTGTAGTTTGTGGATTTGAACCTCTTGATATTATGCAAAGCATTTATATGTTGGTCAAACAAATTGAAAATAACGAAGCAAAAGTTGAGATTCAATATAAAAGAGCAGTTCAGGCTGAAGGAAATATAATTGCTCAGGCTATTTTAAATGATGTTTTTGAAACTCGCGATGATTGGTGGCGAGGATTTGGAATAATTCATGATAGTGGGTTGAAAATAAGACATAAATACAGACAAATTGATGCTGAGGAAATCTTTGATATTCAGGTTGAAGAAACAAAAATAGATTTTGGCTGTATATGTGGCGAAATTCTTAAAGGTTTAAAAAAGCCCAACGAATGCGCTTTATTTGGAGTAGGCTGTACACCAACAAATCCGGCTGGTGCCTGCATGGTTTCAGGAGAAGGTGCTTGCCATGCATTTCATAAATATGGAAAAAAAAATATTGGAAATGATTTATAATGAAGATGATAGGATTTTATTAGGCCATGGTAGCGGAGGAATTCTAAGCAGTGATTTGATAAAACAATTGTTTTTAAGATACTTTAAAAACGATATCTTAGATGAATTATCAGATTCAGCACAGCTTCTGATAAAAAATAAAAATATTTCTTTTACAACCGATTCGTTTGTTGTTGATCCTTTATTTTTTCCCGGTGGCGATATTGGCAAACTTGCTGTTTGTGGTACTGTAAACGATCTTGCTGTTTCTGGAGCTAAACCTTTATTTCTAAGCTGTGCTTTTATTATCGAAGAAGGCTTTCCTTTATCTCATCTGGAAAAAATTGTACGTTCTATGTCCGAAGAAGCTGAAATAGCACAAGTTAAAATTGTTACAGGAGATACTAAGGTAGTGGCTAAGGGTCAATGTGATAAACTCTTTATTAATACCAGTGGAATTGGAAGTCTGCCTGCTAAATATATTGGTATTAGCAAAGCAGAGAATATCTGCAAAGGCGACAAAATAATTATTAATGGCAGTTTGGGAGATCATGGAATAAGTGTATTAATTGCGCGAAATGATTTGAAAATCCAGGCAGATCTGAGTACAGATTGTGCCAGCTTAAATAGTCTTATTGCTCAGGTTTTGGAAAAATCAGATGGAGTAAAGTTTATGCGCGATGCTACCCGTGGCGGTTTAGCAACTGTTTTATGTGAATTGGCAGAGCAGAAAAATTTAGGTTTTGCCCTCAACGAAGATGATATTCTTGTTAAAGATGCAGTTTTGGGTGTTTGTGAGCTACTTGGCTTCGACCCATTATATATTGCCAATGAAGGAAAAGTAGTTATGATAGTGGCTGAAGAAAATGCTGAAAAAGTTTTGGAAATAATGAAACAACATCCTCTTGGAAAAGAGAGTAGCATAATTGGTGAAGTCAGCGATATTAACCCCGGATTAGTATGGCTAAATACACATATCGGAGGAAAACGATTAGTTGATAAGCTTAGTGGTGAACAACTTCCAAGGATTTGTTAAGATAAAAAAAATTTAACGATGCATGAATTAACCATCGCATATAATATTGTTGAAATTGTTTCGCGCACTGCCCAAAAAGAAAATGCCGAAAGGATTGACAGCATTAATTTGGAAGTAGGAGAAATTTCAGGAATAGAAATTGAAGCTCTGAAGTTTTCGTTGAATGTTGCAATAAAAGGTTCATTATTGGAAAAAGCCATCATTAATATTAAATATATCAATGGAAAAGCAAGATGTTATGAGTGTTTGACGGAATTTGAAGTCAGCAATTTATTTACTTCTTGTCCGCAGTGTTCAAAATATTCTGCTGAGATAATTGAAGGTAAGGAGTTAAGAGTGAATTCTATAGATATTATGTAGGTGAATATTAATGATAATGAAGTAATTATGATGTAGATAATTTAAACAGAGAATTTCAGACACTTAATAAATGTTTTTGTAAATTTGAACAATATGTGCGGTAGTTGCGGTTGTGGCGAAGAAGGGAATTCGTATTTGATTTCCCACCCTGGAAAATCAGGATTAAAAAATGAAGAAAACTATCTCAATCTTCATGTGAATAGAGATCATAATCCTGATGATGAAAAGCATTTTCATCAACATCATGATCACGAACATGCTGATCATCAGCATCATCAGGCTAGCAGAAAGCGAGAGATAAAAATAGAACAGGATATTTTACAAGTCAATAAGCTTATGGCTGAACGAAATCGCGGATATTTTGATGCTAAAAATATTTTTGCACTCAATTTAGTAAGTTCGCCGGGCTCTGGAAAAACCAGTTTGCTCGAAGCAACTATTCAGCAATTGTCCAAAGAACTATCTCTCTTTGTAATTGAAGGCGACCAACAAACTCAAAACGATGCTGAACGTATCTATAAAGCAGGAGCGCCGGTTGTTCAAATAAATACCGGACAAGGTTGCCATCTCGATGCTAATATGGTTAATGATGCCGTTAAACAATTGAATGTAAAGGATAATAGTATTTTATTTATCGAGAATGTTGGTAATTTAGTTTGCCCTTCTTTATTCGATCTTGGAGAAAAAAAGAGAGTGATAATAATTAGTGTTACCGAAGGCGAAGATAAACCACTGAAATATCCAACTATGTTCCAAACCTCAGATATTTGCATTATCAACAAAACTGACCTCTTGCCTTATGTTGATTTTGATATGAAGAAAGTAAAAGAATATGCGCTGCGAATAAATCCAAATCTTACTTTTTTAGATATTTCGGTAAGGAATGGCGATGGTTTAGACTCTTGGTATTCATGGTTGAAAGAGCAGACTAAAGCATAATATTTTCAGTTTTAAATTTTCTTTTCAAATAATTAGGCATACTTTTACAGAAAGTAATAGAATATGCGAATTGGTATCGAAGGTCAACGATTGTTTAGGTTAGAAAAGCATGGCATGGATATCGTTGCTATTGAGCTGATTAAGCATCTTCAAATAATTGATGCTATAAATGAATATTATATTTTTGTTAAAGATGGTGACGATGACGATTGGTACACTCCAAGCAAAAATTTTCATTTAATCCGTACAAAAAAAGCTGCCTATCATATTTGGGAGCAAATTATTTTGCCACGAGAAGTTATCCGAAATAAAATTGACATTCTTCATTGCACAAGTAATACAGCGCCTCTATTTTTAAATATTCCTTTGGTTTTAACTTTGCATGATATAATTTATCTGGAAAATTTTCATTTTGTTTCTTATCAATCAACTCTTTATCAATTGGTTGGAAATTTCTACAGAAGATGGATTGTCCCTTCAATTTTGAAAACAGCTAAAAAAATTATTACAGTTTCTAACTCTGAAAAAAACATTATCTTAAAAAGTTATCCTCAACTTAACCATAAGTTGTTTGTGATTTATAATTCGATGGCTGATAATTTTTTGGAAATTGATAAATCAAAATATCCGGAGATTAAAGCACGTTATAACTTGCCCGATGAATACATTTTTGCACTCGGAAATGCAAGTCAGAAAAAGAATCTTCCAAATGTGCTAAAAGCTTACGTTATTTACCATAAGAATACTCCAAACCCTTTGCCTTTTATTTTAGCAGACGAACCCCCAAATGAAGCTTTTAAATTATTGAGTGGGCCAATTTCTAAAGAAGTGGAGAAAGATATACGTTTTATCGGTTATGTTAAGAATATAGATATTCCTCTGATTTATGCTTTTAGTCGTATGTTTATTTATGCCAGTTTACGCGAATCGTTTGGAATTCCGCTATTGGAGGGAATGGCAGCCGGAGTGCCGGTTATCAGTTCAAATGTTAGTTGTATGCCCGAAATTGCACGCGATGCTGCTTTTTTGGTTAACCCTGAAAAACCTGAAGAAATTGCCGATGCTATTAGTAAAATATTGAATGACAAGATTTTAGCAAATCAATTAATTGCAAAAGGGAAAAAGCGTATAGAGCATTTTGCCTGGATTATTTCTGCTGCCAAAGTGCTTGAGATTTACAAAGTTATGTTTGAAGAAATAGAGGAAAGAAAAAGCAATAGATTTATGCGTAAGCTTGAAAAAAATTATATTAAATCTGCGGCAAATAAAACGAAATGATTTGAGCAAATATTTTTATTATTAATCTGATTCTTAAATGAAGTTTAAAATAAAAAATCAAATACTCAATGTTTTAGTAGCATCTTTGATGACTATTGCTACAATATTTGTTATTCCTAAGGATTACTTTTCAAAATATTCAATTAATATAATAAGTGAAGATGTTCTTAGCGATAGTGAGAAAAAATATTATCAGGATATTGATAATGAAGGTGAAATTGAAATTATTACATATTACAAAGACGATAAAATAGGGCGAGTATTTCTGATTAACAGCGATGAAACATTCCTCGATAATTATAGTTTGCCTGCAGGTGAATATGCTATCAGTTATAATTTAAAAACGGCTGATAACGATAAAAACGGCATAAAAGAATTTTACTTTGCCTCGGCCAACGAAAACCTGGCATTTCTTAATATCTTGGAATTTGATAAGAACGCAATTCCGCAACTTAGTAA
Organism: uncultured Draconibacterium sp.; assembly: GCA_964616585.1. GTDB lineage: Bacteria > Bacteroidota > Bacteroidia > Bacteroidales > UBA12170 > UBA12170. Next base: position 4,939 of record CAZTST010000034.1, on the reverse strand, counting down.
AAGAAAAATAATTCTTGATTCTGTAAGTACTCACAACAATTTACCTGATGTAACAAATTATTTTATTGACTTTACATCAGATAATAAAATTGTTTTGAATTTACAGGCAGGCTATTCAATTCAACCACGCCGACAGTATTTGTACGACATTAATAACGATATTTTAATAAA
>CAZTST010000034.1:0-4758 GCA_964616585.1 uncultured Draconibacterium sp. | reverse complement strand
ACCTATTACAAGCCTTGCTATCAGGGATTTAGAAATAGTAAATTTTAATTCTAAGAATTATTTCCTTCCATTAGATGTTTATGCTTCGGGAAATACAGTTTCTTTAAACACACTAAAAGCCTTCTCAAATTCTGATAATAAGGACAGCACCGAACTATTCGAAAACTATAAAAACAAAGCTTATCAATATGGTGATTTTGCTTCATATATTGCGATTTATAAGGATAATCTGGACTTCGCCTTTACTCCCATCGAATTTTTTGGATGGACAACTCGTGTTCATTCCGGTTATTTAATTATTGATAATCAGTTGTATATAGTTTCTATTGTTGGAAAATCAAAAGATTCTTCTGCTCACAGAATGTTATATATGGTTAATTTAAAGGGCGAAATTGTAAAAACAAAACCTTTTTCAGGTGCAGAGTGGCATTTTTTAAAAAATGATAACACAAATAATATCTATTTAAAACATGGTTCCAGATTAAAAATATTGGATAAAAACTTAGATTCTATAAAGGATATTAAATTTGCAGATAATCAAGAGATTGTAGGTTTCAAAGATTTAAATGACGATGGAAAACAGGAACTTATAACTTTAGATAACAATACTATTGTAATATATGAGCCGGATTTAAAATCAAAAACTAAGATATTACATAATATTTGTAATACAATCGGAAATTCATATTCCATTTTTGAAACCTTTAAAATTGGAAATGAAACTTTTCTAAATATTGATATTGGAGATTCATCATTTATATTGAAGTATGATTATAATAACAAATTTTATCTAAAATATTTAGCTTTTCTCTTGATATTCGGATTGTGGAATTTCATTTTATGGGGAATATTAAAATTAAATTCTTTGCGTTTAGAAGCTGAAAATAAGAAACTTGAAGAAATTGTTAATCAAAGAACAATTGAATTGAGTGAAAATAATCAAATTTTATTGAGTCAAAAAGAAGAAATTAATGCACAAGCAACTGAACTGAAAACAACAAATGAGCATTTGCTAGAACTAAGCAATTTTAAAGAAATAATGACAGATACTGTTATACATGATTTAAAAAACCCGCTTAATTCTATTTTAAATTTATCGCCTAATAAAAGGATTACTCAGGCAGCGCATAATATGCTCAACCTTGTTATGAATATTCTCGACGTTCATAAATACGAAGACAAAAAAATGTTGCTGAGCATTGAATATTTTTCATTAAAAGAAATTATTAAAGAAGCTATTAGTAGAGTTAAATTACTTTTAGACGAAAAAAACATCCAAATCAATAGAAATTACTCTCCAAATATTGAATTGAAAGTTGATAAATCGGCTATAGTTCGTGTTTTTATAAATTTACTTAGCAATGCAATCAAATTTTCGTCTGTAAATGGTGAAATAAATATTGAAGCAGCAATTGATAACGAAAACATTGTTCATATTAAACTTATTGACCATGGCTTGGGTATTCGCGAAGATAAGTTATCAGATATTTTTGATAAATTCGAACAAAGTGAAAGTCGCGATTTTGGGAGTGTTAAATCTACCGGATTAGGGCTGACTTATTGCAAAATGGCAATAGAAGCTCATGGTGGAAATATTAGAGCTGAAAACAATTCTGGTGGAGGAGCAGCTTTTATTTTTGAATTAGCAGGCAGGGTTAATACAAAAGTAACCATCAAAAATGACTCTAATATTGTCGATGATACTTTGGTTTTTACAGAATCAGAACTTGCAATTCTTAAGCCAACCATTCAAAAATTGAAAAATATCCCTATATTTGAGGCAACAGATATTTTAATCATTTTAAACGACTTAAGAACGGAAAATAGAAATATTTTAAAATGGAAAGAAAGCATTAAAAATGCAGTTTTTTCTGGGAATAATATTCATTACGACGATTTAATAGATTTAGAACAAAGTTGAACTTTCAAATTTTATGCAATTCTCCAAATGATATTAAAAATGAATATGCAAAAGCTAGCATTCTGGGAGACAATCGAGTAGTTTTTGATATCTGTGGAAATAAATATAGATTAATAGTGAAAATAAATTACGCGAGAAAATGGGTTTTTATACGTTTTATAGGAACACATAAAGAGTATGATAAAATTGAAGCAAAAAATATTTAGAAAATGGAAATTAATATAATAAAAACAGAAGAAGACTATAACAATGCATTAAAGCAACTTGAAAAAGTTTTTGATGCTCCCGAAAATTCTCTACAAGGAGATGAAGCCGAATTATTAACCTTACTTATAGAAGATTACGAAGAAAAATTTTATTCAATAGAAGCTCCAGACCCAATAGAAGCAATTAGGTTTAGAATGGAGCAGATGAATATGAACAAGAAAGATTTAGCAGATATAATAGGATATACAAGTAGGGTTTCGGAAATATTTAATAAAAAGAGAAAGTTGTCTCTAAATATGATTCGGCAACTTCACAAGAAATTAAGGATTCCTTACGACTCTTTATTAACTGAATATTAGGAGATAATAAATTAACTATCTGACTTTAGGCCAAAATTATTATGTTTTTAGAGTGGGCTTAATTTTATTTTTTAAATAGCCGAATATGCTTAGCAACAATCAATATAAAATTTTAGTTATCGATGATGAGCCCGGCAACATCGAAGCAATTATATCATGTTTGCAAGAAAGCAATTATAAAATTAGTATTGCCACCGATGGAGAAAGTGGCTTTCAAATTGCACAAGAAACCTTACCCGATCTTATAATTACCGATTGGGATATGCCAAATTTATCGGGTATTGCGACCATTAAACTTTTTAAATCAAACGAAATCTTAAAAAATACTCCAATTATTATGGCCACCGGTAAAATGATTAAATCAGAAGATTTAAGACTTGCCCTTGATGCCGGAGCCGATGATTATATTCGAAAACCTGTTGATAAGCTTGAACTTATTGCCAGAACTCGTTCTATGATATTGCTTTACGAAACAATGAAACATAATCTCCATTTGCAACAAGAGATTTATTTGCATAAAGAAGCTGTTTTGAAAAACGAAATAGAAGATAAGAAAAAGGATCTTGCTTATATTACACTCAAATTGGTTCAGCAAAGTAAATTTAGTTCCGAAATGCTCGATAAGTTGAGCGAAGCCTCTGATAATTCTGACGAACAAGGAAAGAAAATATTGCATGATATTTCTAATCAATGTAAATTAACTGCTAATCAAACATATTGGGACGAATTTGAATTAATATTTAAGCAGGTTCATAAAACATTTTACGATAAACTTGATAAAAGATTCCCTGATTTAACTAAAAACGAAAGAAGAATAGCTGCTTTCAGTAAGTTAAATATGTCGGCAAAAGATGTTGCTTCAATTACATTTCAATCAGAACCGACTTTAAAAAAAGCTCGACAAAGACTTCGGGGAAAATTAAATATCGACCTTGATACTAAACTGAACGATTTTTTTCAGCAGCTGTAAATTTAAAATGTCTACTTTTTGTCCACCCAAGTTTTTGTTTATTTGCTTGATTCCTTCTTACTTTTGTTTATTAAAAACCAGTTCAAAGATTGCCGTAGATAATAAATAAACTAGTGCAAAATAGCGAGTCATATAAAGTTTTAATTATTGATGATGAACCCGGTAACATCGAGGCTATTATCGAATGCCTGAATGAAAGCAATTACAAAATAGTTGTTGCCACTGATGGAGAAAGCGGTTTTGAAATTGCGAAAAAAACTTTACCAAATATTATTATTACCGATTGGAATATGCCGAAATTATCTGGTATAGAGACAATTAAACTTTTCAGATCCGATGAAATTTTAAAAGATATACCCATAATTATGGCCACCGGAAAGATGCTTAAACAAGAAGATTTAAGAATTGCCCTGGATGCCGGCGCCGATGATTATATTCGCAAACCCATTGATAATATTGAACTTATTGCCCGAATTAGCTCTATGATAACGCTTTACGAAGTCTTAAAACAAAACCGCAGATTCAAAATCGACATTCAAGAGCAAAAAGAAGATGCCTTAAAAAAAGAAAATAAAGAGTATAAAAATGAGCTGAACTATTTTATTGAAAAAATGGTTCAGGAAAGTAAATTTAATGAGGCATTATTGGAGAAAATTATAGCAGCCACTAAATATACCGAAAGTGAGGGTAAAGAAATACTGAATGATATTTCCAATAAATTTAAACTATCCTCTAATCATTCCTATTGGTCTGAATTTGAATTAGTTTTTAAGCAGGTTCATAAAACCTTTTATGATAATCTGGATAAGCAATTTCCCGATTTAAGCAAAAACGAGCGCAGAATAGCTATGTTCTGTAAATTAAATCTGACTTCTAAAGAAGCTGCTTCAATTACTTTTCAATCAGAGCTTTCCTTGAGAAAAACTCAACAAAGACTTCGGGAAAAGTTAAATTTAAACTCTGATATAAGCTTGAACGATTTTTTTCAAAAGTTATAAAATCCACAGTCATAGTATAAATAAATGAAAAGCAGATATTAATATTATACACATACAATAAGTCATCCTATGACTATCAAATAATTCATCGCAACAACCATATTTATTCATTAGTACTTTCAGGATTATGTGCTTGTAAGTGAGATAAAAAGAGGGGTGAAGCCCCGTCATATATCAGCATAGGGCGAAGTAAAACGTGCTTGCATCCCGCTCGTGCGCATTGGCGTCAACTTAAAATTAAGTTTTTTGCTTGAAGTTACATCCTGAGTAGGGACACAGCTCTTCTATTCTAAGAAAATATTT
>CAZTST010000033.1:5826-19480 GCA_964616585.1 uncultured Draconibacterium sp. | reverse complement strand
CGCTTTGACCAATCAGGACGACAAGGAGTGGGAAGATATTTTAAGAAAGGAACAGGAGCAGCTGCGGGAGATTAGCGGGGAAGAAAATTGTTAAAGGGTGTTTGATGCAGGGGCCATGCCCCGCACCAATTCTTTGTTTTAAAAATGTATATAAGTAAATGTAAGCCGAAGGCGATACCGCGAGAAAAACATTTTTAAAAGCACCTTTAAAATTTAAAAGAATAAGTTCACGGTTTTCTAATAGCCGAATGCACCCAATACTAAAAATCAGGCGACCTCATCATGGTATTGATTATGCAGCAGGAGCTGGTACACCAGTATATACAATTGGCGATGGTGCTGTAACAAAAAAGGCTTATCAAAAAGGTGGTGGCGGTAACTATTTAACAATCAAACATAACGGAACTTATTCTACAACTTATATGCATCTTCAGGGATATGCAAAAAATATTTATGTTGGCAAAACCTTAAAACAAGGCGATTTAATTGGTTATGTTGGAAGTACAGGTTTAGCCAGCGGGCCTCATCTCGATTTTAGAGTTTATAAAAACGGAAATGCTATCGATCCTTTAAAACTGAAATCACCATCTGCCAAGCCGGTAGATTCTATTTATTTACAAGAGTTTTTTCATTTGCGCGACAGTATGAATAAAATACTTTATTCTGAAAAATAGACTTTGGTTTTTTGATTATCTATATTTAATTCCAGATTGAGCACAAATTTGCTAATCTCCGGCATAAATTCATAAAAATCGTTTTCGACTTCTGAATAGTATTTTCTAAGTGTTTCAACTCCTGTTGTCATCCCCGAACGGTAATCGGTACGCCTATCCATATGCTTAAATATCAATGATAAAGGATCGAGTTTAGCATAATTAACAAGCCAGTTTTGTCTTACCAGAAATGGAAGAATATAACGTGCGCGTTCAGGGAGCAAGCGATAGTTTTTTATAAGAAGACGATAATTTCGGCAAACAAAATCTTCTAGTTTTTCGTTTGAAAAGCGAATCCATTCTTTGGCTAAAAAATGATCGTAATATAAATCAACCACAACACCTGAATAACGACCCTGCTCTTTTTGAATAAGATGTTTAGTTTTTCTGAAAACAGGATGAGTATCTGTAAACGTATCTATTTGCCTATGCATTAAAATTCCTTTCTGAATAGCTTCCGGATATTTTAAATACGACTTTCCTTTAACCATATCGGCAATAAAATTGCCCAAGATTAAACCGTCATCATTTCCGGCAAGATACAGATGTGCTAAAAAATTCAAATTTTATTTTTTTCAAAGATGAAGATTTTTATGAGGTTTCTTTCTGTTTTTTTAAAAATTAACAAAAAAGCGGGGCATTATTTGGAATTATAATTCCTAAAAATTAAATGTATTTTTGCCATAAAATTAATATAATGAAACTTAAATCGGCGCAAGATGTTGAGATAATGGCTCCTGTTGGTTCTTACGAATCGTTGATGGCTGCTATACAAGGAGGTGCTAATTCTGTGTATTTTGGAATTGGCAAATTGAATATGCGCTCCAAATCTTCGAAAAACTTTACTATCGACGATTTGAAGAAAATTGCTGCCATTTGTAAAGAGCATAATATTCGTTCATATATCACTCTCAATACTGTAATATTTGATAAGGAATTAGACGAAATGAAAGCGATAATAGATGCTGCTAAAGTAAACGGCATTACTGCAATTATTGCTTCCGACCAATCGGTTATTCATTATGCTTTTTCAAAGAAGATGGAAATTCATATGTCAACTCAAGCCAATATCACTAATATTGAAGCAGTTAAGTTTTATTCATTATTTGCCGATGTTATGGTTACTGCTCGCGAACTTAATCTTCAACAAGTAAAAGCAATAACTGATGCAATTGATTTAGAACAAATTAAAGGGCCTTCGGGAAATTTGATTCAGATCGAAATTTTTGCTCACGGAGCTTTATGTATGGCAGTTTCGGGCAAATGCTATCTCAGTCTCGATTTAATGAATTCTTCGGCAAATCGCGGAGCTTGTTTGCAGCCTTGCAGACGTGGTTACGATGTGAAAGATCGCGATAGCGGATTAGAACTACATATTGATAATGAATTTATTATGTCGCCAAAAGATTTAAAAACAGTCGATTTTTTGGATAAAATACTTTATGCAGGCGTACGTGTTTTGAAAATTGAAGGGCGAGGACGCTCACCGGAATATGTGAAAAAAGTAACTCATGTTTATCGCGAAGCAGCAAATGCATATTTTAATGACGATTTTACCAAAGAAAACCTCGAAATCTGGAACGCAGAACTCGCTTCGGTTTATAATCGCGGTTTTTGGGATGGATATTATTTAGGTCGTAAAATGGGCGAATGGGCCGAACGTTATGGCTCACAAGCAACTCGTAAAAAGATTTATCTCGGAAAAATAACCAATTATTTTACAAATCTCAATGTTGCCGAATTACAAATAGATACCAATGAATTAAGCGTAGGCGATGAAATAAATATTGTTGGCCCTACTACCGGCGTTTATGAAGATAAAATTCAGGAAATACGATTAGAATTAAAAGCCGTAAAAAAAGCAGGAAAAGGTAATGCAGTATCGTTCAAAACTAAAGAACTTGTTAGGCGTGGAGATTTAGTTTATAAACTTATTGAGATAGTTGAGCCTTTTTAATAGATATCTGATAATGACTGTTCAATCAACATATTAGCAAATTGGCACAACAGCAAATCAACACATTAATAAGCTCTTCCTCCTTTTCCTTCAATATAATTTATAAAACTTGTGTTTACTACTTTGTTTCCACCCGGAGTCGGGTAATCGCCCGTAAAATACCAATCGCCTTTATGGTTTGGCAATGCAATATGCAGGTCTTCAATACTTTGATAAATAACACTTACTTTAGCCTTTACATTTTTTGGTGAAACTAATTGAGCAATTTTATCTGAAATCTGTTGTGCCGTAAAAGGTTTATAAATTAATTTAACATGATTAACCACTTCCTCTTTTGGAAGGTTTTGCTGCGCTTTGCACTTTAAATAAACCTCATTTATAATCGATTCCCTTTTAGTTCCTTTAAGAAGCTCTATAACTGCTTTAAAAGCGATAAAATCGCCAAGACGAGCCATATCAATTCCATAACAATCAGGATAACGAATTTGAGGAGCCGAAGAAACAACAATTATTTCTGTTGGACCTAAACGGTCGAGTATGCTGATAATACTTTGCTTTAAAGTAGTGCCGCGAACAATCGAATCGTCGATAATCACTAATTTATCTTGTCCTGAAATTAACGAGCCATAAGTAATATCATAAACATGCCCAACCAAATCGTCGCGCTGCTTATCTTGCGTTATAAATGTACGAAGTTTCATGTCTTTTACTGCCACGGTTTCAATGCGTGGAGAAAAAAGCAAAATGTCTTCCAATGTTTTTTTTGTAAGCTTATCGCCTAATTCCAAAACCTTATCAGCTTTTTGTTGATTACAAAATTTGTTCAACTCTTCAACCATTCCCTGAAAAGCAACTACCGCAGTATTAGGAATATAAGAGAAAACGGTATTTCGCATATCATGCTGTATAGCATTTAAAACTGTTGGAGTAATTAAAGCGCCCAGTTTTTTCCGTTCTTTATAAATGTCTTTATCAGTTCCTCGACTAAAATAAATTCGTTCAAAAGTGCAGGCTTTTGGAGTTTGAGGTGTAAGTATCTGAACCTCTTCCACTTTGTTATTGTGTTTAATAATTAGAGCATGACCGGGTTTTAATTCTTTTACTTTATCGCCGGAAACATTAAGACTTGTTTCAATAACCGGACGCTCAGATGCGGCTACAACAATATCATCATCAACATAATAAAAAGCAGGGCGAATTCCGACAGGATCGCGCATAATAAATCCATCACCATGGCCTAATAAACCTGTAATTACATATCCTCCATCCCAGTCGCTTGAAGCTTTTTTAAGAATACTTTTTATGTTTAAACTATCTGCAATTTGATGTGTAATTTCTTCTTTTGAAAATCCTTCGTATTTGTATCTTCTATACAATTCTTCATTCTCTTCATCAAGAAAATGACCTATTTTTTCTAACATAGTTATTGTGTCAGAAGTTTCGGTTGGGTATTGCCCAAAGCTTACTAAACGGTCGAAAAGCTCATTAACATTAGTAAGGTTAAAGTTGCCTGAGAGGATTAAATTTCGAGTTTTCCAATTGTTAGTTCTTAAAACAGGATGAATGCTGTCGATAGAGTTTTTGCCAAAAGTCCCGTAACGTAGATGACCCATAAATACTTCACCGGTAAACCGATGATTCATTTTTAAATAATTTACATCATTTAAAAGAGTAGGATTTTGTTTTTCAAGTTGAAGAAAAGGTTCGTAAGCTCGATGGAAGATATCTTTTAATGGTGTATCGGAATTGGAGCGTTCGCGACTAATATATTTATGACCGGGAGGCATTCCAATTTTAACATTTACAATTCCGGCACCATCCTGACCGCGATTATGCTGTTTTTGCATCAGCAGATGCATTTTGTTTAATCCCCATAAAGAAGTCCCATATTTAGCAAGATAGTATTCTAAAGGCTTTCGTAAACGTAAAAATGCAATTCCACATTCGTGTTTTAACTGGTCGCTCATGCTATAAATCAATTAGTTAATCTCGATTTTTATCTTGGCAAAGTTTCACATAAAAAACAGTATAAAAAACTTTTTTTTCGTATTTCTTTTGTTTTCTAAAGATAAGCTTTTTCTGATGAAGATGCGAAAGTGTACTTTGCGTCTCTGCGCCTTTGCGTGATATATTTTCTCGCCAAGCCGCAAAGCCGCAAGGATATGTTTTAGATATTTCTTTTTCCGACATAGATGTATTATTTTTGATATAATTATACAAAAAGTATCTTTGCGCCTCTGCGCTTTAGCGTGATATATTTTCTAGCTAAGCCGCTCTGCCGCAAAGAAATTTTTCTTCCTAATTAAAAGAAAGACCGTAAATTAGTTCCATCAAAAAAAACCAAAATGAAAAAGAACGCATCATTTATTTTTATCCTTGCCATTTTTATTGGCGGATGTTATAATAAGGCTCTTACTCCTGAGGGAGTTGTAATAGAAATACATTCACCGGAATTATCAGATACAGCTTCGGTGTATATAGCTGGCAGCATTCCTGAATTGGGCAATTGGAATCCTGCAAAAGTAAAAATGCAATCTCTTGGTAGTCATAATTGGCGTTTTTGCTTACAGGATAATGTTCCTGATTTAATAGAGTATAAATTTACTCTTGGTAGCTGGAATAAAGAAGCTTGTGGAGCCAATGGTTTGCCTTTGCAAAACTTTGTTTTAAAACCAAAAGGAGATACTTTAGTAAAGCACGACATCTATTTTTGGTTGAATGGTCAGCCACGAATATTTGATGGTCAGGTAACCGGTAATGTTGAATATCTAAGACAAATGAAAGGTGATGGAATTCTTGATAGAGATATAATTATTTTGTTACCGGCAGATTATCAATCAAATACAAAAAAACATTATTCCGTTCTTTATATGCATGACGGACAAAATCTTTTCGATCCACAAACCAGCTCATTTGGAGTAGATTGGCAAATTGATGAAACTTTGGACAACTTAGCTAAAACAGGACAAATTGAGATTCCGATAGTCGTTGGAATATATAATACAAGTGAACGAACGGCCGATTATACAATCGGAAAACAAAGTCAAGCCTATATGCAATTTGTTGTCGAAATATTAAAACCTCTTATTGATAAAACTTATCGAACACTTCCCGATTCAAAAAATACAGCTGTTGGCGGTTCTTCATATGGCGGCTTAATTTCCTTTAAAATGGCTTGGGAATATCCTAATATTTTTTCAAAAGCCTTTTGTTTATCACCGGCTTTTAAAATTCAAGATATTGATTATGTGCAAAATGTAATTGACTATAATGGAGTTAGAAAAATCGTAATATTTTATATTGATAACGGTGGTATAGGTTTGGAAGAGCAACTGCAACCAGAAATTGATGATATGCTGGAAGCCCTCAAAATAAAAGGCTACGAAAAGGATAAAGATTGTTTCTGGGTTTTGGATAAGGAAGCTCGTCATTTTGAATCTGACTGGGCAAAACGAATGCCTTATGCTTTCGAATTGATGTACACAAAAAACAAGAAAAAATAAAACTAACTTTTTGTGTTAGTGTTTTATGGATTCTTTAGCTTCAACTATTCTGTTAACAATCATATTTTATCCCAATGCCATTAATTGCAAAGCTGACTTTTTGCTATTTTGTGATTAAACTGAAGGAAAGAAACTATTTTACAGCTGAATAGTTGCGGCGTTGCTAATTGCAAACACTTTATTTAAGTGTTATCAAAATAACTCCATTAGATCCTCTAGCTCCGTAAATAGCAGCCGAAGGTCCTTTTAAAATAGAAATAGATTTCACATCGTTAGGAGAAATGCTGGATATGCTGTCGACAGGAGTTCCGTTCACTATAAAAAGAGGTACACTGCTTCCATTAACTGTGGATATGCCTCTAATAATAATTGTACTTCCGTAAACAAGCACGCCAGGAACCTCTCCTTCAATCATATCATAAATACTGGAATAATGCATCGTATTCTTTAACTGTTGTTTATCCACCTCTCCAACGTCAGAAGTAAGACTACGTTTGAGGGAACTTCCATAGCCAACATTTACAATATCATTTTCAGGTTTTTCGGTCTTATTTAAAGGGTCTTGTTGCACCATATTTTCTGCTCCCATAACAAAAACAACATCTTCCTCTCCATTGAATACTAATTCTGCAGCACCATTAAAAAGTGTAAAAACCAAAATAGATTCAGAATTTGGCTTTAATTTTAGCTGGAAACGCCCTTCAGAATCACTGATGGCATTTGCTTTCTTTCCATCAACAAAAAAGGTTGCATTGGGTATCGGATTATTTTCGTTATCTAAAACTAGCCCTTTTAAGATTACTTTTTTAGACTTCTTTTTTTCTTGTGCATAACTGCTGCCAACAATAAAGAGGCTAAGCAATAAAATAAGAATTAATTTAAGTTTCATGATATGCGTTTTTTATGTTTTTCTGATAAAAGCGTAAAGAAGACTTTTTGCGCCTTTGTAATTAATACTGATGGGAACATGCCATTTTGGTGCTGAATAGTTGTAGAGTTGCTAATTGTCATTGGCCGATTTTAGTGTTATCAAAATGACACCATTTGTACCGCGAGACCCATAAATGGCTGCTGCTGCTCCTTTTAGAACAGAAATAGACTTCACATCATTAGGGGAAATATCAGTTATATTAGTTGTAGGGCTACCATTTACTACAAAAAGAGGCTGGCTACTCAGTGTAATTGAAGAAATGCCTCGAATAGTAATGTTTGTTCCACTAACCACAACACCGGGAACTTCGCCTTTAATCATATCATAAATATTGATATAATGTTGGGTATTCTTAAAACGGCTCTTATTTACTTCGCCAACACTGGTTGTTATAGAACTTTTATGTGCAGTCCCATAACCTACATTTATCAAATCGCTTTCTTCTTTATCTGATTTATTTAAAGGATCTTGCTGAACCATATCAGACGAAGTTAAAACAAAAGTCATTTCTTCTTCTCCCTGATAAGCTATTTCCTCAACACCATTAAAAAGAGTAAAAACAGTAATAGACTCTGCCGTTGGCTTTATCTTCATACGAAACCGTCCGTTTGCATCACTTTGAATATTACAGTTTTTGCCATCAACAAAAACAGATGCGAATTGTATAGGTGTGTTTTCTGCATCTACTACAAGACCTTTTAAAACTATTTTTTTGCCTTGCTTTTTATTTTGAGCATAAGTGCCGCTAACAATAAAAAGACTAATTAATAAAAATATGGTTAATTTACTTTTCATGATATGTGTTTTTTTGTTTACGAAGATACAATTTTAATTCTCATAATTCAAGCAAGAATCGAGCCTAAAGTTTGAAAAGTATTATAATTCTGAACATATGAGAGCTTTCAATAAGTATTCTGATGTCAAGTATCAAGACCTAAATTGTGTTCACTTTATTATTAACAATTATAGGATTATCAACCAGCCTTTCCCTAAATCATTTATATTTGCTTTAAAGATGTAATTATGCCTCAGAATATTTATTGCTCACTCAAATATGCTGAATATCAATATAATAAACAATTGAAAAAAATGGACGGAAAAACATTTGTAGAAAAGATTTTTGATGCTCCATGTGGTAGCATTGTATTTAAAAAACCTGATATTGTGCTTACGCACGATAATACTTCAAGCATTTACAGTACTTTTAATAAAATGAATGGAGTAAAGGTTGCAGATCCAAATCAGCTGCTTATTGTTCTCGATCATAATGCACCACCTACAAATGCCAAACTGGCAAACGATTATCAAAAAATTAGAGATATAGTTAGTGAACAAGGAATTGAAAAATTTCATGATGCAGGAAAGGGTATTTGTCATCAAATTATGGCCGACTATGCTAAACCAAGAATGATTATTGTTGGCAGCGACAGTCACACATGCACTGCAGGAGCTTTTAATGCTTTTGCTGCCGGAATTGATCGAACAGAAGCTGCCGGTCTGTGGAAACTTGGCGAAACCTGGTTCAGAGTGCCAGAAACAATAAAAATCACTCTCAACGGAAAACTTCCCGAAGGAGTTTATGCTAAAGACCTTTCATTATGGATAATTGGTATGATAGGAAGTAGCGGAGCAGATTATATGTCGATAGAGTATCATGGCGAAGGAGTAAAAACCCTGAGTATTTCTCAACGAATGACAATTACCAATCTGGCTTCTGAAATGGGAGCGAAGAACGCTGTTTTTCCATATGATGAAGTTTTAGAAGCGCATTTAGGAAAAAAAATGAATTCTATTTGGGCTGACGATAATGCAACATATGCGAAAGAAATAACAATAGATTTAAGTAAGATATTTCCTGTTGTAGCAATTCCGCATCATGTTGACAATATTAAAGCTTTAAGCGAAGTGATTGGCACAAAAATTCATCAGGCAATGGTTGGAACATGTACAAATGGTCGTTATGAAGACTTGGAAGAAGCCGCTAATGTTTTGAAAGGAAAAAAACTTCCATCAGGTTTCCAAATGCTTATTGTTCCTGCATCACAGAAGATTTATCTTGAGGCATTAAGAAGCGGATTAATCGAAATTTTTATGGAAGCCGGAGCTCATGTCTTGGCATCTTCCTGTGGACCATGTTTGGGAACAGGACAAGGAATTCCTGCTGATAATTATAATGTAATTAGTACTTCAAATAGAAATTTTAAAGGACGAATGGGGAATAAAAACGCTAATATTTTCTTAGCCTCTCCAGCCGTTGTTGCTCATTCAGCTCTTGCAGGCGAAATTGTGGATCCAAGAGGCAAAAAAGCTACCAAAGATAAGTTTCCTTATACACTTGAAGAAAGCAGTACAGTTGAGATTCCTGCTAATGAAAATCGCTATTTATCAGGTATTTGGAATTATTCCGATGCCGATAATTTAAATACCGATCAGATGTTTGCGGGGAATTTGACTTACAATATAAACAGCTCTGATGCCGAAGCAATTATGCCACATTTATTTGAAGGATTTGATGCAAGTTTTACAAAACGCGTTCAACCAAACGACATCATTATTGCAGGTCATAATTTTGGTTGCGGAAGCTCTAGAGAACACCCTGCAGTTGGATTAAGTTATGCAGGAATACAAGCAGTAATTGTAAAATCTGTGAATCGCATTTTTTATCGTTCTTCCGTAAATCAGGGTTTACCAATCATTATTTTACCTGAAGCTGTAGATAATTATAAATCAGGTGATAAACTAGTTATTGATATGGAAAAAGGCGAAGTTTTAATAAATAAAAAACGCTATTCATTTGAACCTTTGCCTGATAAATTGATGAAAATATTTTCGGCCAAAGGGCTTGTCAATTTTATAAGAGAATTGGAATAATTCTAAAGCAGGAAATCAATCCAGCTGAAAGAAAACAAAAACAGGTTGTTTAATAATCAGAGAGTAAATTCTCTAAGTTTTTAAATCTGTTTTTATAATCTTCCATAGCGCGTCTAATAATTTCTCTCGCTTCTTCAAAACCAAAAGTATGAGTTATTTCAACTTGTGCTTTTCCTTCGGCTCCCGGTAAATCCTTGTAAGTTAAAAAATAATGTTTTAAGCGTTCGATAATAAGTTCAGGTGCATCGCTAATATCTTTATATTCACCATAAACAACATCACCCGACAAAACAGCAATAATCTTATCATCGGCTTCGTTGCCATCGAGCATTCTGAAACCACCAATAGGAATTGCACGAACTAAAATATCGCCATGTGTAATTTCTTTTTCTGTTAGAACACAAATATCAATAGGATCTTTATCTCCTTTAATATCAGGCCGTCCAGTTTTTTCACGACAATACTCTGCTACTTTTTCTTCAGAATAAGATTGTGGAATAAAGCCATATAAAGCGGGAACGGTATTGCTGTATTTTTGTGGTCTATCCAAACGTAAATAACCTGATTCTTTATCAACTTCATATTTTACAGTATCAGTTGGAACCATTTCTATATAACAAGTGATTAAATTAGGAGCGTCTTTCCCAATATTAACGCCATGCCAAGGGTGCGATTTATAGCGTAATCCCATCAGCCTGCCAATTGGATCCATCAATGAATTACTCATAATTTATTACTTTATAACGTTTAACTCTTTCCCAACTTTTATAAAAGCTGCAATTGCTTTATCAAGATGTTCCTTTTCATGAGCTGCTGATAATTGAACACGAATACGGGCTTCGCCTTTTGGCACAACAGGAAAATAAAAACCGATAACATAAACACCTTCAACTAATAATTTTGCAGCAAATTCCTGCGATAATTTTGCATCGTAGAGCATTACTGCAGCAATGGCAGATTTTGTTGGTTTAATATCGAATCCTGCAGCAAGCATTTTCTTCATAAAATAATCGGTATTATTATGAAGTTTGTCTTGAAGCTCGCTGGTTTCGGCCATCATATCAAACATTTTAATTCCTGCATTCACTACCATTGGAGGAAGAGAATTTGAGAATAAATAAGGACGAGAACGTTGTCTGAGCATTTCGATAATTTCTTTTTTGCCGGTCGTAAATCCACCAATAGCACCACCAAAAGCCTTGCCCAAAGTTCCTGTAATAAGTTCTGCTTTTCCGCGAACATTAAACAATTCAGTAACACCACGACCGGTTTTTCCTACAACACCAGCAGAATGGCTCTCGTCAATCATCACCATTGCATCATATTTATTTGCTAAAGCAATAATTTTATCCATTGGAGCAACATTACCATCCATAGAAAAAACGCCATCGGTAACGATTAAACGAAAACGATTTTTCTGCGCTTCTATCAATCGCGCTTCCAATTCTTCCATATTCGCGTTTGCATAGCGATAACGATTTGCTTTACATAAACGAACGCCATCAATAATTGAAGCATGATTTAAAGAATCGGAAATAATAGCATCTTCATCACTTAAAAGAGGCTCAAAAACTCCGCCATTGGCATCGAAAGCGGCAGCATATAAAATAGTATCTTCTGTCCCAAAATAATCTGCAATCTTTTGTTCAAGAGTTTTATGTAAATCTTGAGTTCCACATATAAAACGAACTGAAGACATTCCATATCCATGAGAATCAAGAGCGTCTTTTGCGGCTTGAATTAATTGCGGATTATTAGATAATCCCAAATAATTGTTTGCGCAAAAATTTAATACTTCCTGACCACCGGATACACGTATTGATGCACCTTGTGCACTTGTAATAATACGCTCGTTTTTGTATAACCCGGCCTCTTTTATCTGGCCAAGTTCATCTTTTAAAAAATTTTGAAATTTAGTGTACATATGCTTGTTTTTCAATTTTTATGGCTACAAAAGTAAACATTTAATATCACTCTTAAATTCCTGTTGTGTTTAGGTTTCCTAAACTAATAGTCATTAAGCGTTTTTTATCAACAGCTGCATCAGAAGTAATTTGAAGGCTCACTTGTAAATGCAAGTTATAAATATCCATGGTCATTTCTTTCGACATTATTTGACCGATTTTTAAAATATCGGAAGTTATAATTCCATTATAGCGAGAATTATCGCGACCAAGAATTTCGTTTTCACCTTCTTCAATAAATTTATGATCATAATCTTTAAAATGAAAGATATTGGCAACATCGTAAATTGTATAAACCTGCAAATTCTCGATTCCATCAGTATTAGTTAAAAACCAATTGTAAGTATTTTCATCGAGCAAACAACGATTTAAACTGTCTTTTTCAAGAATACGCGAATTATTAATTATGGCAGATCCATAAAAATTATTATCGAAAGTAAAAAGAGTATCATAAGTAATTGCATAGCGCAGACTTAGTGCGCCAATAATATTTCTCAGTTTTGGGAAAAGATGATACGAATTATAGGCTCGAACAACAATTTCGAAATTTGCTGCAAAAACAATTGAGTGCATAGGAGAATCTAGTATCAAATAACCACCATCGCCGGTACTGATAAAGGAGTGTTCTATTTTTTTAGCTGTATAGTGTTGAAATATAAATTGATTTGATTCAAGACATAACTTTATTGTTTTCGAAAAGAAAATTTTAAAGATGCTGGGAATTAATGTTTGTTCCAAATGCTTAAACATACCATAGCGATAAATATCGATTCCTAACACAGATTTCCGCCACATGTTTTTAGGATCGATATAACTTGCCAAAGCTGTATATAAATCGCTGCTATCAGGTACAATATTGGTTTTTTCATATACCGATTCTTTATCCTCTTCACGAAGAATTTTCAGGATTTCGTTGTAATCAATCGCTCTTATTTCTCGTCTTAATTTTTCCATTTATACTTATTTTAGTACAATTCTGCCCAATCGTTCAGAAATCAATTTTTGAATATTTTGCTTTTTTAGAATAAGCATGATTACCTTTTCTTTATCTGTTTCAGGAGCATCTTTAAGTTCTTTCTGGAGTTCGTTAATCTCTTGTTCCAACTTGCGTTGCTTAAACGATAAAACAGAATTATTTACAGTTTGTAAAAGCAATTCTTCTTCGGTAACTACATGAATTTTTTCACGCTTCATCCAGTTTTCAGAAAGACTATAAGGTGTGCTTAAAATATCAGCAGCCAAATGCACCAGATCATCATCTGTATGATTGATAAAATAATGTTGGTCAGGCAAATTATTATTACTTATGCCTGATTTATATATCTCGTAAATTTGTTGATAGACAGGATTTAAAAAACTCAATCCATCGTCTTCCAATTGTTCCACAATAAATCCTGCTACATTCACTTCAATAACTGATTCCGGCGCATCTTCGTTTTCGTGAAAACGATATTCAAACGACTTATTACCATAAAGAAAGAGTAAACGAATTAGATTATCTTCTTGATATGCCAAAGGCGATTTACTCTCTTGTTTTAAACGAGTTTGGGGCGGCGAAGATGTTTGGGGCAGAGAATCAGCATCTTCATAAGAAACACTTTTTTCCTTGTGAATATTCCGGAGTCTTTTGTTCAGATCATTAACCAAAATTTGCTCAGAAATATCCAATAAAAGCGAACATTCCTTAACATAAACTGAGCGCATTATTTCATCGG
>CAZTST010000033.1:0-5816 GCA_964616585.1 uncultured Draconibacterium sp. | reverse complement strand
CATCGGGAATTATCGCAATTGATTGCACAATTTCCTTAATAAGGCCACCAAGTTTAATAGGATCGTTAGCAGCCTCTTTATGCAAAAGACTGGTTTTGAATCGAATAAAATCATCGGCTTGAGTTTCCAGAAAAGATTCTACTTCGTTAGCGGCATGAGAACGTGCATAACTATCAGGATCTTCACCTTCAGGAAAAAGCACAATTTTAACATTCATACCTTGTTCCAAAATCATATCAATTCCACGAAAAGAAGCTTTAAGCCCGGCAGTATCTCCATCATATAAAATGGTGATATTTGGTGTAAAGCGCTTTATCAGTTTAATTTGATCGCTTGTTAAAGAGGTTCCAGAGCTGGCAACTACATTTTCTATTCCACTTTGATGAAGAGAAATGACATCGGTATATCCTTCAACCAAAAAACAGTTGTCTTGTTTTAAAATAGCTTGGCGCGCAAAATAAATTCCGTAAAGAACCTTGCTTTTACTATAAATATCTGATTCAGGGGAATTTAAATATTTTGCAGCATTCTTATCGGCAGATAAAATACGACCTCCAAAACCAATAACGCGACCAGACAAATTATGAATGGGAAATATTACCCGACCTTTAAATCTATCGAATAGCTTATTATTTTCTTTTACAACCGTAAGGCCTGTTTTTTCGAGCGATTCTAAAGGATAAGAATTTATTTGAGCATAATCGGTAAAAGCTGTCCATTCGTCTGGGCTATAGCCTAATTCAAATTTTTTGATAAGAGCATCGTTTATACCACGCTCTCGCAAATACGACAAACCAATTGCTTTGCCTTTTACATCTTCCCAAAGGGTTTGTACAAAATAATCTTTGGCAAATCCGGATAGATGTAGCAAACTATCGCGCTCTGTAGTAGCATGAACCTGTTCAGGCGTTTGCTCTTTTTCGTCAATATGAATATGATACTTCTTCGCCAGATATTTTAGTGCTTCAGGATAGCTATACTGTTCATGTTCCATAAGGAATTTAACAGAATTCCCGGCAGCACCACAACCAAAACATTTATAGATTCCTTTTGCAGGAGAAACGGTAAAAGAGGGTGTTTTTTCGTTATGAAAAGGGCAGTTTCCCAAAAGGTTTACACCACGTCTTTTTAACGGAACAAACTCACTTACAACCTCTTCAATTAAAGCTGTTTCCAGAATTTGCTGTATAGTTTCCTGTGGTATCAAATTTAAATTTATTTGATGCAAAAATAGTGTTTATCGCTTTGCGAAATGGATGAAAAAGAAAAATAGTGAATGAATGCTTTGTGATGAATGAATTGTGACGGAAACCTAAAAAACATTCAGCCGTTCATTGTTCCATTTTGAAAGAAATAAGTGACATTTTTTCATTCTTTCCGACATTTTTTCATGTTTTTTTGAATGGTACATAATTTGAAATTTTATTGATATAATTAATTTAATTGTTTAACAAAAAATGGAGGAATAAATTATGTCACTCGTTAGATTTACAAATCAGTTCCCAAGTTTGTTTGATCGGTTTTTTGAAAACGATATGTTTGATTGGACAAACAGGCATTTTTCGAGCACCAATACGACCCTACCTTCAGTAAATATAATAGAAAATATTGAAGGCTTTGAAGTTGAAGTAGCTGCGCCGGGTTTAGAAAAGGATGATTTTAGGATTGAACTCGACAACAATGTTCTAAGTATTTCATCAGAAAAGAAAGTTGAAAATGAGACCAATGAAGGTGAGCGCTTTACTAAGAAAGAATTTTCTTATCAATCTTTCTGTCGTTCATTTACACTTCCTTTATCAGTTGAAAGTGAGAAAATTACGGCGAAGTATGAAAACGGAATTTTGAATTTATCCATTCCTAAAAAAGAAGAAGCAAAACCAAAACCAATCAAGCAGATCTCAATTTCATAAAGCGCTTAAAATAAAGTGCCGGCAATAAAATCCGGCACTTTAATATTTCAATCAATTTTGTTTAAAGTGATAAAAGCCATGAAAAAAATAGTCGGCATTTTAATTTTGTTTTTGTTGATTGTTACATCTTGCAGTGGCCAAAAAAATGATAATGCAAAAAGCAAGGCTAATGAAAATCAACCAAAAACAAATATTCAGGTTAATAAAGAATACGATGAATTTGGTAATTTGATTAAATACGATTCAATGTATTCATATTTTTATTCAAATATAGAAAATGATATCTTTCTGAGAGATAGTATTATAAATCAATTTAAAAGAAATTTTAATAAGCAATATCTCTTTTCCAGGGATCCTTTTTTTAATGATTTCTTTTTTCAGGATTCATTATTGAATTTTGATTTCTACACTAATGATTTTTTTATCAACCGATACAGAAATAACATTGAACAAATGAATCAGTTATTTATGGAAATGGATTCCATTAAGAATCTGTTTTTTAGGGAACAAGTTCTGGAACCGCGTAAAAAGAAAGATATAATACTTTAGCTTGAAATTATTAGCCACTAATGCACTAATAATATTTTTTACATTTCTATTCGTGCATTAGTGGCATTTTAAAAAGCAGCTGAAAACCTCATTCGATTAGTAAAATATAATGTATCAAACAATTAGCACATTATCAAATTGTTTTATTTGCACATTAATTTAAAAGCCGTTCAATTTCATATAAACCGTAGGTACAAGCAATAGTGCTCCAACAATTGTAAGCATAAGAATAAAAGGCCAAACCCATTTTACCCATTTTTCGTATGGAATTCTTGCTACGCCAAGCACACCAATTAATACTCCAGAAGTTGGCGTAATCATATTTGTAAATCCATCGCCAAACTGAAAAGCCATAACAGTTGCTTGACGTGAAACTCCAATCAAATCAGAAAATTGCGACATAATTGGCATAGTAAGAGCTGCTTTTGCCGAGCCCGAAGGAATAATAATATTGATTCCGGTTTGAAAAACATACATCAGTTCAACTGAAGCTAATTTTCCAATATCATTCATTGATGTGGAAACATAATACAAAAGCGTATCGATTATATGCCCATTGTTCAGAATTATAATAATTCCGCCAGCTAAACCAACCACCAAAGCTGCAGAAGTTATGTCTTTAACTCCTGAAATAAATAGTTGTGTAATTTTATTTGGTGAATAATTCATGGCAATTCCAGACGCCAATCCCATTGCAAAAAACAAACTTGCAATTTCCATAACGTACCAGGCATAACCCATTACGCCAATAATTAGCATAAAAATGGTTAATCCAAGTAAATTAAGAATATAAAAATGAATTGCTTTACGAAGGCTTATCAATCCAAAAACAGTAAAAAAGGCAGTTACTAAAGGAATAGCAGGAATACGATAAGATGCATTTCCAATTTGTAAAACACTCCAAAATTCTGAATATGAAAAGAACAGAAGTATAGCGACTAAAAAACCAAAACTAATCCAGGCAGATTTGCCGGCTTTTGTATGTCCATTAGATTCCTCTTGTATTTCCGATTTTCGCCAGTAATTATCTTCTTCATATACTGGAGATAACATAGGATTTTTCTTTATTTTATTTGCATAGCGAAGTATCCAGGCAATACCTACAAAATTTATAATTATCCAACTGAAAAAACGATATTCAATGCCGGAAAACAAAGGTAAGCCAGACAATCCCTGAGCTATTCCAATTGTAAATGGATTAAGCAAAGCACCGGCAAAACCTAAAGCTGCACCCACAAAACATAAAGAAACACCAACAATACTATCGTAACCCATACTTATTGCCAGAGGGACAAAAATGATAATAAAAGCAATTGTTTCTTCGCTCATTCCAAAAATAGCTCCAAAAGCAGAAAACAAAAGCATGATTAAAACCAGGATTATATTATTGATTCCCAGCTTTTTAAACAACCAAAAATGTTCAGTCTTTTTTGAAGCTTTTAAAAAAGATATTATTCCAACATCAATTGCTTTACTTTCGTTCATAATCCAAAAAGCACCACCAATAAGCAGAATAAAAACAATAATATCAGCCTTATCAACAAAGCCATCGAAAAGAGCAGAAAATATTTGCCATGTCTGTGGATTTGCATCGATATAA
Organism: uncultured Draconibacterium sp.; assembly: GCA_964616585.1. Lineage (GTDB taxonomy): Bacteria > Bacteroidota > Bacteroidia > Bacteroidales > UBA12170 > UBA12170. The sequence continues at coordinate 1,757 of CAZTST010000033.1, read as the reverse complement.
TGAAAAGAATTACTGTCGATAATTTCTTTTACGGTTCCGTTTTCCAATTGAATTTCCTGCCTGTCGAAAGCTCCGCCAGGAACTATCCAGGTTAATAAAGCAGCAAAAACAATAATGTAAAAAACAATGACGTAAGTATGAGGAATTGCTCTTTTTTGTTTCATATAAAATTTCAATTTTTCGCTTTAGGACGTTCTACCACTATCATCAACACAAAGAAGAATCCGAAAAGTAAAACATTAAAATAAATAGATGAACTCAGATAAACGCTTAAACCATAAATTATTAAAGCGGACATTGGATAAAAAATTATTTTCATTACCTGATAAGGAATAGGGAAATATTTTCGGCCAAAGAAATAGGACAAAATTGTTGGAAATAAATAAGCAAAAAGCACCGACCAGGCTGCACCATAAATTCCCCAAATTGGTATCAAAAGGATATTAGAAACAATGGCAATTAGTGCTCCACCTAATGAAAACCAAGCGCCATAAATAGTTTTATTAGTTAACTTATACCAGAACGATAAATTATAATAAATACCTAATAAAAGATTGGCCATCAACAATATAGGAACAACTCCCAATCCTGTACGATATGACATTCCGATAAAATATTGAATAATATCGATAAACAACATAGTGCCAAGAAAAATGAATGAACCTGCAATTACGAACCATTTCATAACCAGAGCATAGGTTTTTTGAGCGTCTTTATTGTTAGCTTCGCCAAAGAAAAAAGGATCGGCGGCATATCGAAAAGTTTGAATAAACAACACCATTATCACCGCTATTTTTGCATTAGCACCATAAATTCCCAAATGCGTCATCGCGTCCTGACCATCATGAAACAAATATGGAAACAAAATTTTATCTAAAGAAACAGGTACAATTCCGGCAATGCTAACCACTAAAATTGGCCAGGTATATTTTATCATTTGTTTCCAAAGTAAAAAATCGAAACCCGCACGAAGAAACTTATAAGTAGGGAGTAAGAACAAAAGAGTAATTCCACTGGAAAATAAATTTGATAGGAAGATATACCCTAAGAGATTATCGGTATCGAAAAAGGAGTTTACAAACCGAAACATCAATCCACCATTGTCATTTTTAATGACAGAAGTACAGTACAAAATAAAGAATAAGTTTAAGCCAATATTAAGACCAATATTAACAAGTTTTAGAGAAGCAAATTTGAGGGCTTTTCCTTCGTGACGCAATCCGGCAAAAGGAATACTGGTTAAAGCATCAAAAAAAAGGATTAAAGCAAACCAAATCAAGTAATTGATATGCTGCACATAGCCCAAAGACTCCGCTATTTTTTCTTTCAAAAAATAAAAAAGAACAATGAAAACAAGAGAGCTTACTGTTAAGGAAATTAAACTAGTTCCGTAAACTTTTTCTTTATTGACTTCTGTTTCGGAAAAACGAAAAAAAGTTGTTTCCATCCCATAAGTCAAAAACGCGAATACAATTGCAACATAGGCGTATAATTCAGTCACAGTTCCATATTCAGAAGCCGGCAAAGTATATGTGTAAAGCGGAACTAGCAAGTAGTTTAGTAATCGACCAACTATGCTGCTTAATCCGTATATGGCTGTTTGTCCGAGTAGCTTTTTTAAGGGATTCAATTTTTGTGTATTTAGAGCAAAGATAAAATAATTAGTTAAAGTGTTGAGCTAAAAAGTGATGCGATGACCAGAGCAAACGCATTATAATTTCAGCAGTTTAAAAATGAACTCTCCCGACCAACTCGCA
>CAZTST010000032.1:0-19654 GCA_964616585.1 uncultured Draconibacterium sp. | reverse complement strand
TCGCTTATGCTTTCTGAAGTTGGAAATGCTCCAGCAAAAATGATAAAAGAATTCAGAAAGAAAAGCGGTATTCCTATCCTTAAAGGTGCATATGTCGAAGAGTCTATCTATATTGGAGACAATGAATTAGATATGTTAGTCAGTATCAAGTCTAAAGACCAGCTTATTGGCGACCTAATTGCATTGTTACAATCTCCTGCTAAAAACGTTATTTCAGGTCTGCAATCAGGCGGAAATATTCTTGCAGGTGTAGTTAAAACTTTGTCGGAGCGCTCCGCTTAGGATAGACAAAACAATTATTAGTAAACAATTTTTGAAAACAATTTAAATACAATAGAAAATGGCAGATTTAAAAGCTTTTGCAGAACAATTGGTTAATTTAACTGTTAAAGAAGTAAATGAATTAGCTGGAATTTTGAAAGACGAATATGGTATCGAGCCTGCTGCTGCTGCAGTTGCAGTTGCCGGTCCTGCAGCTAGTGGCGAAGTCGCCGAAGAAGAGCAAACATCTTTTGATGTAATCTTAAAAGCAGCCGGTTCTTCAAAATTAGCAGTTGTTAAATTAGTTAAAGAATTAACTAGTTTAGGACTTAAAGAAGCTAAAGAATTAGTTGATAGCGCACCTGCTCCACTAAAAGTTGGTGTAACAAAAGACGAAGCAGCTGCGCTTAAAGCATCTTTAGAAGAAGCTGGAGCGGAAGTTGAAGTTAAATAAGACTTTCCGTAGGTCAAACTACTTAAGTCATTGACGGAGAATAGATACAGCAGGCTCGCGCCTGAGGTGTCTATTTTTCGTCGTATTATTCGGTCGTTTTTTTCGTCAGTTAATTTAACCTTAAAAATTCTAAACCTTGGCAAATATAGTTTCTGATAGAATCAACTTTGCAACGACAAAAATAAACGTTGACTACCCTGATTTTCTTGATATTCAGTTAAAATCCTTTCAGGAATTTTTTCAACTGGAAACAAATCCGGAAAATCGTAGCAACGAAGGATTGTTCAAAGTTTTTAGCGAGAACTTTCCTATTACCGATGCAAGAAATAATTTCGTTCTAGAATTCCTGGATTATTTTGTTGATCCTCCTAGATACTCCATGGATGAGTGTGTCTATAGAGGCTTATCGTATAATGTTCCATTAAAAGCTAAATTAAAGCTTTATTGCACCGACCCTGATCATGAAGATTTTGAAACCATAATTCAGGATGTATATTTGGGAATGATCCCTTATATGACTCCTAAAGGAACATTCATAATCAATGGTGCTGAGCGAGTTATTGTTTCACAATTACATCGTTCTCCAGGCGTTTTCTTCGGTCAACATCGTCATGCAAATGGTTCTCAATTGTATTCGGCTCGAATTATCCCATTCAAGGGTTCTTGGATGGAATTCTCTACCGATATCAACAATGTGATGTATGCTTACATCGACAGGAAGAAGAAACTTCCTGTAACTACACTTTTAAGAGCAATTGGCTTTGAAAGTGACAAAGATATTCTTGAGATTTTTGACCTCGCTCAAGAAGTTAAAGTTTCCAGAACCGGTTTAAAGAAAGTAGTAGGCCGGAAGTTAGCTGCGCGTGTTGTGCGCAAATGGATTGAAGATTTTGTTGACGAAGATACCGGTGAAGTTGTTTCTATTGAAAGAACTGATGTACTTATCGAACGCGAAATAGAATTAGAAAAAGACCATGTCGATTTAATTGTTGATGCCGGCATCAAAACAATCTTCTTGCATCGCGATGATGTGAGCAGTAAAGATTTTGCCATCATCTTCAATACTTTAAATAAAGACACTGCTAATAACGAAAAAGAAGCTGTTGAATACATATATCGTCAATTGCGTAATGCAGAACCTCCCGATGAGGAAACAGCACGTGGTATTATCGATAAATTATTCTTTTCCGATTCGCGTTACGATTTAGGTGAAGTAGGACGTTATCGTATCAATACTAAATTAAATCTGGATACTAGTTTAGATGTTAGAGTTTTAACTAAAGAAGATATTATCTTTATAATTAAACATCTTATTCAGCTAGTAAATGCTAAAACTGATGTGGATGACATTGACCACTTAAGTAATCGTCGTGTTAGAACTGTTGGAGAACAACTCTATCAACAGTTTGGTGTTGGTTTATCAAGAATGGCACGCACTATTCGTGAGCGTATGAACGTTAGAGATAACGAAGTATTTACACCAACCGACCTGATTAATGCTAAAACATTATCTTCTGTAATTAATTCCTTTTTTGGAACAAATCAGTTGTCACAGTTTATGGATCAGACTAATCCATTGTCTGAAATTACTCATAAACGTCGTGTTTCTGCATTAGGTCCAGGGGGTTTATCAAGAGAGAGAGCCGGCTTTGAGGTTCGTGATGTTCACTATACTCATTATGGCCGTTTATGTACTATTGAAACTCCGGAAGGCCCAAATATTGGACTAATTTCTTCTCTTTGCGTTTATGCAAAAATTAATAAGCTGGGTTTTATTGAAACTCCTTACCTGAAAGTTGAAAATGGTAAAGCTGGAATTGATGTTGAGCCTATTTATCTTAGTGCAGAAGAAGAAGAGAATAAAATTATTTGTCAGGCAACCACTGTTATGGCAGATGATGGCATGTTTGTAAATGCTAAAGTTAAAGCTCGTTCCTTAGCAGATTATCCAATAATCAATAAAGAAAAGATTGACTTAATCGATATTGCGCCTAATCAAATAGCATCTATTGCAGCATCTTTAATTCCTTTCCTTGAGCACGATGATGCAAACCGTGCTTTAATGGGATCGAATATGATGCGTCAGGCTGTTCCTTTACTAAATCCTGAAGCTCCAATTGTTGGAACAGGTATTGAAGCTGCTGTAGCTCGCGATAGCCGTGTTTTAATTAATGCAGAAGGAGAAGGAATAGTAGAATATGTTGATGCTCGCGAAATTATTATTCGTTATTCACGTGATAATGATGAGAAATTAGTAAGTTTCGATGATGATTTGAAAACCTATAAACTACCTAAGTTCTTAAGAACCAATCAAAACACTAGCGTAAATCTTCGCCCTATTGTTCGCAAAGGCGATAAAGTTACTAAAGGCCAAGTGCTTTGCGAAGGATATGGCACTAATAATGGAGAACTTGCATTAGGGAGAAATTTAATGGTTGCTTTTATGCCTTGGAAAGGGTATAACTTTGAAGATGCCATTGTAATTTCAGAAAAGGTTGTTAAAGAAGATATCTTTACTTCTGTTCATATCGAAGAATTTTCTTTAGATGTTCGCGAAACAAAACGTGGAATCGAAGAATTAACCAGCGATATTCCTAATATTAGCTCCGAAGCCACAAAAGATTTGGACGAAAACGGTATGATTCGTATCGGTGCCGAAATTAATCCGGGTGATATTTTAATTGGTAAAATAACTCCAAAAGGCGAAAGCGATCCAACACCGGAAGAAAAGCTCTTGCGAGCTATTTTTGGCGATAAAGCCGGCGATGTAAAAGATGCTTCTTTAAAAGCTCCACCTTCAATGATTGGTGTAGTTGTAGATAAGAAACTCTTTACCAGAAACATGAAAGACCGTAGAGCTAAAACTAAGGATAAGGATGTTCTGCAAAAACTGGAAGAGGATTTCAATAAAAATGTTTCCGACTTGAAATCAAAATTGGTTGATAAATTAACAATTTTGGTTAGTGGAAAAACATCGCAAGGTGTTTACGACAGCTATAATGAAGTTCATATTCCTAAAAAAATCAAATTCACACAAAAACTCTTGGTAGGTCTTGATTTTTTAAGTATCAATCCAAATGGATGGACTACGGATACAGCTAAAAATGAGATGATTAAAGAAGTAATTAATAATTACGCTTTAAAATATAAGGAAAGTTTTGGTGACCTAAATCGCAAAAAAGTTCAAGCTACGATAGGCGATGAATTGCCAACCGGAATTGTAAAAATGGCTAAAGTTTACGTGGCTAAAAAACGTAAACTCAAAGTTGGTGATAAAATGGCCGGACGGCATGGTAACAAGGGTATTGTTTCGCGTATTGTGCGTGAAGAAGATATGCCATTTCTTGCCGATGGAACTCCTGTAGATATTGTACTAAACCCATTGGGTGTACCATCTCGTATGAACCTTGGTCAGATTTACGAAACTGTATTAGGCTGGGCCGGCGTAAAATTAGGCAAAAAATTTGCCACTCCAATTTTTGATGGCGCTTCGCTTGAGCAAATTAACGATTATATTCGCGAAGCTGGTTTGCCGGAAAATGGTCGTGTATATCTTCATGATGGAGGTACAGGAGAACGTTTCGATCAGCCTGCAACTGTAGGATACATTTATATGCTTAAATTACATCACATGGTGGATGATAAAATGCATGCTCGTTCAATAGGTCCTTACTCTTTAATTACGCAACAACCGCTTGGTGGAAAAGCACAATTTGGAGGTCAGCGTTTTGGAGAGATGGAAGTTTGGGCACTTGAAGCTTTTGGTGCTGCAAACATCCTTCAGGAAATACTAACGGTTAAATCCGACGATGTTGTTGGTCGCGCAAAAGCTTACGAAGCAATTGTAAAAGGCGATAACATGCCTAAACCGGGAATTCCAGAGTCTTTCAACGTGTTAGTTCACGAATTAAAAGGTCTCGGATTAAGCATCAATTTTGACTAATAATATATTGGTTTCCCGAGCAATCGGGAAACTTTTTTACAATTTATAAAATTTGATTTATGGCTTTTAGAAAAGATACAAATCTTACACAAAACAGCTTTTCAAATATTACAATAAGTCTGGCTTCGCCCGAATTGATTTTAGAACAATCGAGTGGAGAAGTGCTTAAACCCGAAACTATCAATTACAGAACTTACAAGCCCGAGCGCGATGGTTTGTTCTGTGAGCGAATTTTTGGGCCTGTAAAAGATTATGAATGCCATTGTGGTAAATACAAAAGAATCCGTTATAAAGGGATTATTTGTGATCGATGTGGTGTTGAAGTTACTGAAAAGAAAGTGCGTCGTGAAAGAATGGGTCACATCAATTTAGTTGTTCCTGTTTCTCATATTTGGTTCTTCAGATCATTACCAAATAAAATTGGTGCCTTGCTTGGTTTACAATCCAAGAAACTCGACACCATTATTTATTACGAACGTTATGTAGTAATAAATCCCGGTTTCGCCAAAAATGCAGAAGGTGAACCTTTGCAACAATTAGATTTCTTAACAGAAGAAGAATATTTCGATGTTCTCGATACTCTGCCTATTGAAAATCAACATCTTGACGATAGCGATCCTGAGAAATTTGTCGCTAAAATGGGTGCTGAAGCTCTTTACGATTTGTTGGCTAATCTGGATTTAGATAAAGTCTCTTTTGAGCTTCGGCATAAAGCCAATACAGAAACATCTCAACAACGTAAACTTGATGCACTAAAAAGATTGCAAGTATTTGAATCTTTCCGTGATGCACAAGGAAGAATCGAAAACCGTCCGGAATGGATGATTGTAAAAGTTGTGCCTGTAATTCCTCCCGAATTGCGCCCATTGGTTCCACTTGACGGTGGCCGTTTTGCAACTTCCGATTTGAACGATTTATATCGTAGAGTTATCATTCGTAACAATCGTTTAAAAAGATTAATCGAAATTAAAGCACCTGATGTAATTATGCGTAACGAAAAACGCATGCTTCAGGAAGCTGTTGATTCCTTGTTTGATAATTCACGAAAAGCCAACGCAGTAAAAACCGAAGCTAATCGACCTTTAAAATCGCTAAGCGATAGTTTAAAAGGAAAGCAAGGTCGATTCCGCCAAAACCTTTTAGGTAAACGTGTCGATTATTCCGGACGTTCGGTAATTGTGGTTGGGCCAGAACTTAAACTCAACGAATGCGGTTTACCAAAAGGTATGGCATCTGAATTATTCAAGCCATTCATTATCCGCAAATTGATGGAGCGCGGCATAGTTAAAACTGTTAAATCAGCTAAGAAAATAGTTGACAGAAAAGACGCTGTTGTTTGGGATATTCTTGAAAATATTTTAAAAGGTCATCCAGTTTTACTTAACCGTGCACCTACTTTGCACCGACTAGGAATTCAGGCTTTTCAACCTAAATTAGTTGAAGGAAAAGCAATTCAATTGCACCCATTGGTTTGTACGGCTTTTAATGCCGACTTTGACGGTGACCAGATGGCTGTTCACGTTCCATTAGGAAATGCTGCAATACTCGAAGCTCAAATGTTGATGCTGGCTTCGCATAATATTCTTAATCCGGCAAATGGTGCACCAATTACTGTTCCTTCACAGGATATGGTTTTAGGCTTGTATTATATGACTAAAGCGAGAAAAAGTATTGAGTCTAATCCGGTAAAAGGAGAAGGTTATAAATTCTATTCACTTGAAGAAGTTATCATTGCTTACAACGAGAAAGCAGTTGATTTACATGCCATTATCTTTGTTAAAGTAGATGATATGGTTGATGGTAAACCTATAAATCACACCATAGAAACTACTGTTGGTCGTGCCTTGTTTAATCAGGTAGTTCCAAAAGGATACAAATATGTTAATGAGCTTTTAACAAAACGTTCGTTACGTGATATTATCAGCGATGTATTAAAAGTAGTTGGAACTGCTAAAACGGCAGCATTCCTCGACGATATCAAATCTATGGGTTTCAATATGGCATTCCGTGGAGGATTGTCGTTCAACTTGGGCGATATTATTATTCCTGAATCAAAAGGAATCCTGATAAAACAAGCAAACGAAGAAGTAGAAGAAGTTATGAATAACTACAACATGGGATTCATTACTAATACTGAACGTTACAACCAGATTATTGATATTTGGACGCATACCAACTCGCATTTAACTCATACTTTAATGAATGAGATATCGGCTGATAAACAGGGCTTTAACTCTGTTTATATGATGCTCGATTCTGGTGCTCGTGGTTCAAAAGAACAAATTCGTCAGTTATCCGGTATGCGTGGTCTTATGGCAAAACCTCAAAAATCTGGTGCTTCAGGAGGCGAAATTATTGAGAATCCTATTCTTTCTAACTTTAAAGAGGGACTATCAGTTCTTGAATACTTTATTTCTACTCACGGTGCTCGTAAAGGTTTGGCCGATACTGCTCTTAAAACTGCTGATGCTGGTTACCTAACACGTCGTTTAGTTGATGTTGCTCAAGATGTTATCATTTCCGATGAGGACTGTGGTACTTTAAGAGGTTTAACCGCTACAGCTTTAAAGAAAAGCGAAGAAGTTGTAGAAACTTTGTATGAGCGTATTCTAGGCCGTGTTTCTTTGCACGATATTTATCATCCTCGTACAAATGAATTACTTATTTCTTCAGGACAGGAAATTACGGAAGAATTAGCACAACTAATTGAAAATTCACCAATTGAATCTGTTGAAATTCGTTCTGTTCTTACTTGCGAAAGCAAGGCGGGTGTTTGTGCTAAGTGTTACGGTAGAAACCTGGCATCCGGACGTATGATTCAAAAAGGCGAAGCCGTAGGAGTTATTGCAGCTCAGTCGATTGGAGAGCCGGGAACTCAATTAACATTACGGACTTTCCACGTTGGTGGTACTGCTTCAAATATCGCCACTTCATCTCGTATTGAAGCTAAATACGAAGGAAAGTTGAAGATAGAAGAGCTTCGTACTGTTGATTATGAAAACAAAGAAGGCAAAAAATACCAAATTGTTATTGGACGTTCAGCCGAAATGAAGGTTATTGATGGAGGTACTGGCGTTGCATTATCATCTGCAAATATTCCTTATGGTGCAAATCTTTATTTTAAAGATAATGCAAATGTAGAAATAGGTGATACAATTTGTGATTGGGACCCATATAATGCTGTAGTACTTTCTGAAGTGAAAGGTAAAGTTTCATTCGATAATATTGAACAAGGCGTTACTTTTCGCGTTGAATCTGATGAACAAACAGGCTATCACGATAAAGTTGTTATCGAAAGTCGTAGCAAAGCAAAGAACCCTATTATACATATTTTAGATATTAAGGGCGAAATCATTAAAAGTTACGATATACCTGTTGGTGCTCATATTATTGTTGATGATAAAAAAATCATCCAAGCCGGTGATATTCTTGTTAAGATACCTCGTGCCTCCGGACATGCCGGTGATATTACCGGTGGACTTCCAAGAGTAACAGAACTTTTCGAGGCACGTAATCCTTCTGATCCTGCTAAAGTAGCTGAGATTGATGGTGTTGTATCATTTGGAAAGAAGCTGAAAAGAGGAAATCGTGAGGTAATTATTACTTCTAAAACTGGTGAAGAGAAAAGATACCTGATTTCTACTTCTAAGCAAATTCTGGCTCAGGAAAACGACTTTGTAAAAGCTGGAACCAGATTATCTGATGGAGCTATGACACCGGCTGATATATTGGCAATTAAAGGACCAATGAAAGTTCAGGAATATATTGTTAACGAGGTTCAGGAAGTTTATCGTTTACAAGGTGTAAAAATCAACGATAAACACTTCGAAACAATTGTTCGTCAAATGATGCGTAAAGTTGAAATTGACGATCAAGGCGATACTAAATTCCTTGAAAACGAATTGATTAATCGCGTTGATTTCTTGGAGGAAAACGACATTATCTTTGGTCAGAAAGTAGTTGAAGATTCTGGTGATTCTGAAAACTATGTTGCCGGTCAAATGCTTACTGCTCGTAAACTTCGCGATGAAAACTCAATGCTGAAACGTAAAGATAAAACGCTTATTGTAGCTCGCGAAGCTCAGCCTGCAACTGGTCGTCAGGTATTGCAAGGTATTACAAGAGCATCTCTGCAAACCAAGAGTTTTATATCTGCCGCTTCCTTCCAGGAAACTACAAAAGTGCTGACAAATGCTGCTATCAATGCTAAACGCGATACGTTAAATGGATTGAAAGAAAATGTAATTGTTGGTCATTTGATTCCTGCCGGAACAGGTTTACGCGAATACGAGAATCTGATTGTTGGCTCAAAAGAGGATTATCAAGCTTTAATCGATTCACGCGAAAAAGTATCCGAAAAATTATAAACCTTTAAAATCATGGCTGATCCAATAATAGAGAATAAAGTAAATATTGAACTTAGTGATGAAATAGCTGAAGGAATTTATTCAAATTTAGCTATCATTACTCACTCACATGCCGAATTTGTTGTGGATTTTGTTAAAATGATGCCAGGAGTACCTAAAGCAAAGGTTAAATCCAGGATAATTTTAACGCCCGAACATGCTAAACGTCTTTATAAAGCACTGGCCGAAAACATTAAAAAGTTTGAATCCATTAACGGCCCAATTAAAGAATCGAAAGGTGATGGAGGAATTCCTTTTACATTAGGAGGGCCAACAGCCCAAGCCTAAAAAAAAGCTGCTTCTTATGAGGCAGCTTTTTTTATATCTTTTATCTGAACTGTTTATCGAGCAATCTTTTGTAATTTTGCAACAAATTATAAAATATGATTTTATCTTCTTTGAATGCAATTAGCCCAATCGATGGTCGATATCGCTCCCAAAACGAAAATTTAAGCACATATTTTTCTGAAAAGGGACTGATTCGATATCGTGTACAAGTTGAAATTGAGTACTTTATCGCTTTATGTGAGTACCATCTTCCTCAATTAGCGTCAATTTCTAAAACTAAATTTGAGGATTTACGGCGAATTTATATACAGTTTAATGAGACAGATGCCGAGAAAATAAAAGAAATTGAAAGCCATACCAACCACGACGTAAAAGCCGTTGAATACTTCTTAAAAGAACGCTTCACCGGTATGGGATTATCTGAATATAAGGAATTTATTCATTTTGGGCTAACATCTCAAGACATAAATAACACAGCAATACCGCTTTCATTAAAGGAAGGATTTCTTAATGTTGTTTTCCCCGAATTAAAATTATTGGTTCATGAATTAAAACTAAGAGCAAAATCATGGAAAAAAATTCCAATGTTAGCCAGAACACATGGTCAACCGGCTTCACCAACACTTCTTGGTAAAGAATTATATGTTTTTGTTGAACGATTAGAAGCTCAATTAAAAATGCTCGATCGTATCCCTTTTGCTGCTAAATTTGGTGGAGCCACTGGGAATTTTAACGCCCATGTTGTCGCTTTCCCTTCTATTAATTGGATTGATTTTGGAAATGCTTTTGTGAAAGATAAATTGGGATTGTATCGTCTTCAAACAACTACTCAAATTGAACATTACGATTATTTGGCAGCTTTTTTCGATAATCTAAAACGTATAAATACTATTTTAATCGATTTGAATAGAGATGTTTGGACCTATGTTTCTATGGAGTACTTCAAACAAGAAATCAAAAAAGGAGAAGTTGGTTCATCTGCTATGCCGCATAAGGTAAACCCTATCGATTTTGAAAATTCTGAAGGAAATCTTGGAATGGCAAATGCTGTTTTTGAGCATATGTCGGCAAAACTTCCCATTTCGCGTTTACAACGCGATTTAACCGATTCTACTGTTATGCGCAATTTGGGTGTGCCGCTTGCTCATAGTTTGTTGGCATTTAAATCGTTACGTAAAGGATTGGATAAGTTAATTCTAAATGAGGAAAAAATAGCTGCCGATTTGGAAAATAACTGGGCAGTGGTTGCAGAAGCAATTCAAACAATTTTACGTCGAGAAAAATACGCAAATCCTTACGAAGCTTTAAAAGCTCTTACAAGGACTAATACAAAGATAAATCAAAAAGCAATTCATGCTTTTGTTGATAATCTTGATGTTTCTGAAGAGGTAAAAAAAGAATTAAAAGCAATTACACCATCTAATTATATCGGAATTTCAAATTTTTAGGATGAAAGTTAGTGGGTTTACATTTATTCGTAATGCTGTAAAATATGATTATCCTATTGTAGAATCAATTCTATCTATTTTGCCTATTGTTGATGAGTATATTGTTCTTGTTGGACAATCAGATGATAATACATTAAGGCTTATTGAATCTATCGACTCTCCAAAAATTAAAATTATTCATAGTGTTTGGGACGATTTGTTAAAGCAAGGCGGAAGAGTTTTGGCGGAGGAAACAAACAAAGCCTTTAATTATATTGCAAACGGTAGTGACTGGGCTTTTTATTTACAAGGCGATGAAGTAGTTCATGAAAAATATATACCGGCAATTCAGCAAGCCATGTTGGATAATTTGAACGATAAAGAAGTTGAAGGTTTGTTGTTTAAATACAAGCATTTTTATGGTTCATACGATTTTGTAGGCGATTCGCGCAGATGGTATCGACACGAAATCCGTATAATCAGAAACAATAAACAAATCCTTTCTTATCGTGATGCTCAGGGGTTTAGAAAAAATAATCAAAAGCTGAAGGTTAAACTTATTGATGCTTGGATATATCATTATGGTTGGGTAAAACCGCCTGAACTTCAACAAGCTAAACACAACTATTTTCCAAGTTTGTATAAAGGAGAAAATGCTAAGAAAAAGGAAACCTTTTCAGAAGATAGTTTTGATTATTCCCAAATTGATTCCTTAGCCTTTTTTGAAGATACTCATCCCAAAGTAATGAAGAATAGGATAGTTGCCAAAAATTGGAATTTTAATTTCAATCCAACTTATAAGAATTTTGATTTTAAAACCAGATTTTTAAATTTGATAGATAAGTTGACTAATCAGCGTTTAGGAGAATACAAAAATTATATTCTTCTTAAATAATAATTTAATTTTTACTTGGCGGATAGTCGATTGAGTAGTGCAAGCCGCGACTTTCTTTTCTGTTTAAAGCCATAACTAATACTAAACCGGCAACATTAATCAGATTGCGCAATTCGCATATCTCTACTGAAATTATCGATTTATCGTAGAGATCTTCAGTTTCGCGATAAATAATTTTTAATCGATCAATTGCTCTTTTCAAACGCAAATTGGAGCGTACAATTCCCACATAATTACTCATAATACTTTGTAATTCTTTGGTCGATTGTGTAATCAAAATCATTTCTTCGTTCAGAACGGCACCTTCTGCATCCCAATCAGGAATTCCTGTTTTAAAATCAAGGGCGTTAAATTTGCTGATAGCATCAATACTGGCACGATGAGAAAACACAACAGACTCTAATAAAGAGTTGGAAGCTAGTCGGTTAGCTCCATGAAGTCCTGTAGATGAGCATTCGCCTGATGCATAAAGATTTCTAATAGTACTTTGCCCAGATTCATCAACTTTTATTCCTCCACATGAATAATGAGCGCTTGGAACTACCGGAATCATTTCTTTGGTAAGATTAATTCCTATACTCAAACATTTGGCGTAAATTTTCGGAAAATTGAGAATCAGGCTGTTAGAATTCAAATGACGGCAATCCAGGAAAACACATTCTTCACCACTTGCTTTTAATTCTTTATCTATTGCTCTGGCTACAATATCTCTTGGCGCTAAAGAACCTCGTTTGTCATATTTGTCCATAAATGTATTTCCGTTTCGGGTTTTTAAAATTCCACCAAAACCTCTGAGCGCTTCTGTAATTAAAAATGATGGTTTTTCGCCGGGATTATACAAAGAAGTTGGATGAAACTGAATAAACTCCATTTTTTCAATAGTTCCTTTTGCGCGATAAACCATTGCAATTCCATCACCTGTTGCAATTTCAGGATTGGTTGTGGATAAATATAGATTGCCGATTCCTCCGGTTGCAAGCATAGTTGTTTTGGCTAAAACAGTGTGTACTTCACCTTTTGAAGGATCTAAAACATAAGCTCCAAAACACAGAATATCTTTACTTCCGGTTCTTACTATTTCCCCTAAATGATGCTGAGTAATAATATCGATAGTGAAATGATTTTCCCAAACTTCGATATTGGGATGTTTGTCAGCTTTTTCTAATAAAGCTCGCTCAATTTCCAACCCAGTACTGTCTTTATGATGCAAAACTCTGGGCTCTGAATGGCCACCTTCTTTTCCTAAATTGAATTCGCCATCTTCGTTTTTATCAAAATTAGTTCCCCAATCAATCAATTCTTTAACTCGTTCCGTTGACTCGGAAATCGTCATGCGTACAATTTTTTCATCAGATAAAAAATCACCGGCAATCAAAGTATCTTCTATATGTTTTTCATATGTATCCGGAGTGTACATTACTGCGGCAATTCCTCCTTGAGCATATTTGGTGGCTGTTTCATCTGCCTTTGATTTAGTTACGATTAAGACTTGTCCTGCTTCTGCAACTTTTAAAGCATAGCTCAATCCTGCAATGCCGCTACCAATCACTAAAAAATCGACTTTTTTACGCATTTTTGCATTTTTATTAACAAATTACAAAGTTAAAGCAAATTAAACTGAGTGCTTCGTAATTGAGCTTAAATCTTTACTTTTGAAAAGGAAAAAATATTCTATGAGCGTTCAATTATTCGATTTTGATATTGTTTTAAAAAAAGCACAAAAATATTGTGCTTATCAGGAACGTTGTCAATGGGAAATGGAAAGAAAGCTTAAAGATTGGCAAGTAGATGAAGAGATAATAGATCAGGTTATAGCTGAGCTGATTATGCAAAACTTTATTAACGAAGAAAGGTTTGCATATCAATTTGCCGGAGGCAAATTTAGAATTAAACATTGGGGAAAGTTGAAAATTAAAGCAGAGCTTAAAATGCGTCAAATCTCAAAATATTCTATCAATAAAGCTTTAGAAGGAATAAGAGATGAGGAATATCTATTAACTTTGCAAAATCTCATTTCCAAAAAAGGAAAAGAAATTCAGGTAAAAAATAAGTTTGAAAAAACTCAAAAAATTGCGCAGTATCTTTATTCCAAAGGTTTTGAGAATGAGTTGATTTGGAATAACTTGAAAAGTATTGAAAACGAATAATTTATAAGCATATGATATTGGCAGATGATATAAAAAATCTGAATACCCGCATAGATGCTTTGAGGAGGTATCTTTGACGTCGACAGGAAAAAGATTGAAGTAATTGAAGAAGAAGAAAGAACACAAGCACCTGATTTTTGGGACAATCCACAATTAGCCGAAAAGACATTAAAAATCATTCAGGTTAAGAAAAAGTGGGTTGAAGATTTTGCAAAAGCGGAAGATGCATTTGCTGATTTGGAAATCCTATTCGATTTTTTAAAACTAGGAGAAGCTACAGAACAAGAAGTTGAAAACCAGCTTGATGTGACAATAAAATATATCGAAGACTTAGAGTTTTTGAATATGCTAAGTGGCGAGGAAGACAAGTTTGGCGCAATTGTAAAGATTAATCCTGGAGCCGGAGGCACAGAAAGTCAGGATTGGGCCGAAATGCTTATGCGAATGTATATGCGATGGGGCGAGCGAAATGGTTATAAAGTAAAAACCATTGATTATCAAGAAGGTGAAACTGCCGGAATAAAATCTGTAAGTCTCGAATTTGAAGGCGAATTTGCCTCCGGTTATTTAAAAGGTGAGAATGGAGTCCATCGTTTGGTTCGACTTTCACCCTTCGATTCTGCAAATAAAAGACACACTTCTTTTGCATCAGTTTATGCGTATCCTGTTATTGATGATGATATTAAGATTGAAGTTAATCCGGCTGATATAAGCTGGGATACATTTCGCTCAGGCGGTCCCGGTGGGCAAAATGTAAATAAAGTGGAAACCGCTGTGCGACTAAAACATGCGCCTTCCGGAATTATTGTAGAATGTCAGGAAACACGTTCGCAGGGGCAAAACAGGGCAAAGGCAATGCAAATGCTAAAATCCCAATTATACGAAGTTGAGTTACGAAAAAAACAAGAAGCGGTTGATGCTATCGAAAGTGCTAAAAAGAAAATAGAATGGGGTTCTCAAATTCGTAACTATGTTATGCATCCTTATAAATTGGTTAAGGATGTTAGAACAGGAGCAGAAACATCAAATGTGCAAGCTGTTATGGATGGCAATTTGGATATTTTTATTAAAGGCTACTTAATGGAATATGGTTCTTCTGTCAGCAAAAAGCAAGGTATTTAATTAGAGCTAATATTTTACGGTTTTTGAGCTCAAAAACCTCACTGTTTCTACCATATAATTTGACTGTAAATTTCTTAACAAATGTTAACAAAAACAGCATTTTAAAAGTAGCGTAAACGAGGTATTCTGCCTGCTTTTGCTTACTTTTGCGTGGCTTATTAAAATACTATTTATGACACAAGAAGAGTTAGATAAACGAGCTGAATATTCTGCAGATAATATTCAGGTATTAGAGGGCTTGGAAGCAGTACGGAAGCGTCCTGCTATGTATATTGGAGATATTTCTGAAAAAGGTTTACATCATCTTGTTTATGAGGTAGTTGACAACTCAATTGACGAAGCGCTGGCTGGTCATTGCGATAAAATACAGGTTATTATTCAGGAAGATAACTCAATAAAGGTTTGCGATAACGGAAGAGGAATTCCAACCGGTTTTCATGAGAAAGAACAAAAAAGCGCTTTAGAGGTAGTAATGACTGTGCTTCATGCCGGTGGTAAATTTGATAAAGGTAGCTATAAAGTTTCAGGAGGTTTGCATGGTGTTGGTGTTAGCTGTGTAAATGCACTTTCATCTCTCTTAATTGCTGAAGTTCATCGCGAAGGAAAGATTTTTAAACAAGAATATAAAATTGGAAAACCGATAACAGAAGTTGAAGTTATTGGCGAATCAGACCACACCGGAACCAATATTACTTTTTATCCTGATTATTCTATCTTCACAGTTAAAGAATACAGTTACGAAACAATTTCGACTCGTTTGCGCGAACTCGCTTTTTTAAATAAACGTATTGAGCTTACTTTGACTGACAAACGAAAAAAAGATGATGAAGGAAATTATATTTTTTCTCGATTTTATTCTGAAGAAGGTCTAAAAGATTTTATTAGTTATTTGGATGAAACTCGCGTAAAACTTACCGATGAGCCAATATATATTGAAGGAGAAAAGAGCGGAACACCTGTTGAAATTGCTATGCAATACAACACTTCTTTCTCAGAAAATTTACATACTTATGTGAACAATATCAATACACACGAAGGCGGTACTCACTTAAGCGGATTCCGCAGAGGTTTAACTCGTACGCTAAAAGCTTATGCCGATAAATCAGGAATGCTGAGCAAATTAAAATTCGAAATAAATGGCGATGACTTCCGCGAAGGTTTAACAGCTGTTCTTTCTGTAAAAGTGCAAGAACCACAATTTGAAGGACAGACCAAAACAAAACTAGGTAATTCAGAGGTAATGGGTGCTGTTGATCAAATGGTTAGCGAAGCGCTGTCTATTTATCTGGAAGAGAACCCAAAAGATGCCAGAATTATTGTTAATAAAGTAATTCTTGCCGCAACAGCTCGTCATGCAGCTCGAAAAGCCAGAGAATTAGTTCAGCGTAAAAACGTTTTAACGGGCTCGGGATTACCGGGTAAATTAGCCGATTGCTCAGAAACAGATCCTGCTTTATCTGAAATATATCTTGTTGAGGGCGACTCGGCCGGTGGAACAGCCAAACAAGGTCGCGACAGAATGACTCAGGCAATTCTTCCTTTACGAGGTAAAATTTTAAATGTGGAAAAAGCAATGCCACATAAAATTTTTGAAAGTGAAGAAATTAGAAATATGTATACTGCATTAGGAGTAAGCATAGGTACCGACGAAGATAGCAAAGCATTAAATATGAGTAAATTGCGTTATCATAAAATCATAATCATGACGGATGCGGATGTGGATGGTAGTCATATCGCCACTCTTATCCTAACTTTCTTCTTCAGGTATATGAAAGCATTGATTGAGCACGGGTTTGTGTATATTGCTACTCCACCATTTTATTTGGTGCGTAAAGGAAAAGAAGAGCATTATGCCTGGGATGATAATCAGCGTGATATGATAAGCAGGAAATTGTCGAGCGATGGAAAAGGTATTTATATTCAACGATATAAAGGTCTGGGAGAAATGAATGCCGAACAATTATGGTCAACAACAATGAACCCTGAATTCAGGACTTTACGGCAGGTTACTATTGAAAATGAACCAGAAGTTGATCACGTTTTTTCTATGCTTATGGGCGATGATGTTCCTCCTAGAAGAGCATTTATCGAGCAGAATGCTAAATATGCAAATATTGACACCTAAAAAAATATTAAAACTCGAATTTTTCGAGTTTTTTTATGGTCTTTTGATAATAAAATTCAATTATTAAAACATCGCCCAATAGGGCTTAACAATAATTAACAGCCAAATAAAGGCCTGCTGGCATTTATTTTCTAATTTTGACACGGAGAAAGAACCATATCTCCACATCTTTAAATTATTAATTCTCATGCGAATAAAAAAACTTATGTATTTTTTTAGCTTACTATTCTGGGCAATCTCTTTTTTTGCAACAGCGCAACTATCTGTAGATGAAGCTGTAGACCAAAAGGTGTTTGAAAATCAAAAAAACAAATTATTAAGTAATATGATAAAGTCTGCTCTGCAAAGTGCTCATTATCATTCACGCGAATATAATGATTCGCTTTCTGCTGATTTTTTTGATGAATATTTGAAAAGTATCGACAGAACAAAGAAATTTCTTCTGCAAGAAGATGTTGATTTACTAAATAAATTTCGACTTGATTTGGATGATCAACTTTTATCGGACAGGCTTGATTTCTATAACTTGAGTATGCAGATTGTCGAAAAACGGAATTTGGAAGTACAGCAAATTTATAGAGAGCTACTTGAAAAGTCTTTTGATTATACTATAAACGAAGATATAGAATTGGATTCTGATAAACTTCCATACTCTAAAACAATAGACGAATTAAAAGATTCGTGGCAACAAGCACTTAAATACCAAGTAATAACTCAGGTATATGGGGCTTTAAAATTGCAGGAAAAAGCAGCCTCGAAAAGTGATACTGTTACCATTAAATCTTTCGAAACTCTTGAAAATGAAGCTAGAAAAAGTATTTTAAAACGTCATAATGAATGGTTTCATCGTTTGATTGATCAAACAAATAATACCGATAAAATAAGTGTTTATATGAATGCTCTGACCGCGACATTCGACCCACACACAAATTATTTTCCTCCTAAATTGAAAGAAGATTTCGATATTCGTTTTTCCGGAACAGTGGAAGGTATAGGAGCAACACTTTCAACCAAAGATGGATATGTAAGAATAGTGGAGATTGTTCCCGGCAGCCCATCTTGGAAACAAGGCGAATTGAAAGCCGAAGATTTAATAATGAAAGTCGGGCAAGGAGATAAGGAGCCGATTGATGTTTATGATATGCGTCTGGACGATGCCGTAAAATTGATTCGTGGCCCAAAAGGCACCGAGGTTCGTCTTACGGTTCGCAAGCCTGATGGGAGCGTAATAGTTATTCCTATAATTCGCGATAAAGTAATTCGTGAAGAAACCTACGCCAAATCAGCCGTGATTTCAGACAAAGTTGATAATGGATATGAAGTTGCTTATGTTTATTTGCCTTCTTTCTACTCAAATTTTAACGATTCTGAAGGGCGCAACAGCGGCGATGATATGAAAAAGGAAATCGCAAAAATAAACAAGGAAGGAATTAAAGATATTATTCTTGATATGCGAAATAATGGCGGCGGAAGTTTAATGGATGCCGTTGATATTGCTGGACTATTTATTCAAAACGGCCCTGTGGTTCAGGTAAAAGATGGCAGTGGGCGCGTACAGGTTTTAAGCGATAATGATACAAAAACATATTTTGATGGAAATCTGGTTATTCTTGTAAACTCATTTAGCGCCTCAGCTACCGAAATTTTAGCTGCTGCAATGCAAGATTACCATAGAGCAATTATTGTTGGAACAAAATCAACATACGGGAAAGGAACTGTACAACGTTTTACTGATTTAGATCGTATGTTACCTGCACGTTTTAATAAATATAAAGAACTGGGGTCGCTTAAATTTACAATGCAGAAATTCTATCGTATAAATGGAGGAACTACACAGAAAAAAGGAGTGATTCCTGAAATCGTTTTACCGGATATTTATAGCTATATAGATTTTGGTGAAAAAGAAGAAGAATCGGCTTTACCTTGGGACGAAATAAAATCGGTAAATTTCACGCCAACAGATAATTACATACCCAATTATCCGACTATTATTAAAAACAGTCAAGAGCGATTGAAAAATTCATCTCAGTTCACATTACTCGACCAAAGAGCCAAGCTTGTAAAACAGGAAAACGAAGAAACTCAAGAACCTTTGAATTTTGATGCTTATATGAAATTGAAGGATGCAAAAGCAAAAGAATTAGAAAAGTTTGAGGAACTAGGCAAAGAAGTATTTGCGATTAAGGTGCGTAATTTCAATTTAGATAATACTTATATCCAGTCAGATTCAACTCGTATGGAAATTAATATTGAATGGCAGAAAGCAATTGAAGAAGACAGCTATATTTATGAAGCATTACAAGTAATTAAAGATTTAAAATCGAGTAGAAAATAATTCATTAATTCAAAAAAAAACCGCTATGATTTGATTTGTAGCGGTTTTTGTATTTTTATATAGATATCTCGCCTTTAATAGAAGGATGTGCTTTATAATTCTTCAATTCAAAATCCTCAAACTTAAAATCGAATATTGATTTAATATTTGGATTAATTTCCATTTTGGGCAAATCGAAAGTGTTTCGCTTTAGCTGTAACTTTACCTGATCAACATGATTAAGATAGATATGAGCATCGCCCAAAGTATGA
>CAZTST010000031.1:0-19918 GCA_964616585.1 uncultured Draconibacterium sp. | reverse complement strand
TATTTTCAATTTTTAAAAAGCGAGAATGAGTATCAACATAAATTGGCATTACTAGATCCTATTGTCAATTATTTTCCCAAAGATGATGATTTTCTGATATTTATCATTGAAAAATACAATGCACTCCAGAAAGAAAGAGCAAAATTCATAAATAGCTTTTTATCTCAAAATGCCGGGACTTTTGTTGCTAAAATAGTTGAACAGTATAATTCTCCTTTTTTAGATGGAAATAAAAGTGAAATGGAGCGCATGGTAACTTTAAAAAATGAGTTTTTATCTAATCTTAATTTTCAATATCCTGAGTTAATCAATAGTCGCATTTATACTGAGAAGATTATTAAGTATTTATCACTTTATGGAGGCCGTAATTTCAATAGAACAAAGCAAGAAGAAGAATATATTAAAGCTGTTGATAAGATTGAATACGCAACACAACAAAATCAGGAAGTAAATGATTTTATATTGAAATATTTAATCAATGGATTTGAATATATGCAAATGGAATCGGTTTTAGCTTATATTGCTGATAATCATTTAAATAAGAATTGCGAAACTGATAATCAAAGCATTTTAGCCAATCGTTTGCAAGGCTATCAGAATATGGCACTTCAGAAAATTGTTCCTGATATTTTGATATTTGATATTGATAGTAATTTAGTTCAATTATCGGCATTGGAGAATCAATATAAGCTACTAATATTTTGGTCAACGCAATGTCCGCATTGTATAAATATGTTTCCGTTGTTAAAAGTTTGGTATGATAGTAAAAATATAGATTTAGAAGTATTTGCAATCTCCATTGATACCAATAATGATGATTGGAAGAGATTTATAAATTCAGGAAAATATAATTGGATAAACTGCATTGATGTTAAAGGATGGAATGGAGAAATAGCAAAAGAATTTAACCTCTATGCCACGCCCAGTATGTTTTTATTAGATAAGGAAAATAAGATTCTAGCTAAACCCATTACTCTTAATGAATTTATAGAATTTGCTAAATCCTATTTGTCATACTAATAAGGGCAATAACCGGAATTTTGTTTTGGTCAGTAATAAACTATTTAAAATGATGATAATTAACAAAGCACCTAAATATTTAATCCTAATTCTCCTATTAGCACTATCCTCCTGCAATCCACCCCCCAAACAAAAGAAAATTGAATCTGCAGAAGAATATAAATCTGAGATTGAAAACCTGCTTTTGTCAAGCAATGAAGCCCTTCTCAAAAAAGCTTATATTATTGATAATGATATAGCAGCCCAACATCATTATAATTATGCCGACAGCTTAATAAACGTTGTTAAAAATGAGTCGGGTAATTTTAATTTTGAACAATCTCTGGCAAAAATATATAATGCCGGAGCGCACATTTTTTTTGGAATGGCTTATACCAGAACAATATACTTACATGCGGAACTTCCGATAATGAATTTTATGGTAGTTAGAAAAAACAAAATGAATAGGCTTGATTTATTACTCGATAATTATTTGCATACTGCAGACTCCTTAGTTATTATACAATTAAAAAATGCCTGGATTGATTCTATGATTAATTTTATTTTGGTGAGCAAAAATCCATTGTATGACCAAATGAATTTGGATTTTGAGAAATATTTGGCTTTAAATGATTCCATTATAAATGAATATAATATAGATGATGCTTATAAAATTCTTTCATTAGAATCTGAGAAGGCATTGTATATGCAACTTATGCTAATCACGATCGATATTATAAAGAGTAAAAATCAAGATGACATGCAGGCTTTGACTGATTTTTTCTACTCTGGAAACAGCATGTCAGCAGTTTATGATAATATGCCAAATATTTATGATAGTGTGCTTACATTAAAACCCGTTGACTATTATGAGCATTTTTATAACTCGGAAACAGTTGTTTATAGACTGTTTAAAGAGATTGCAAGGCTTATTTAGAAAATTTATTCGAAGCCCAAACAGAATATATATTTTTGGAGATAATTTGAGCGTAGTCTGATGACTTTCTGATTTTTTTTAGTGTTATTTGGTGAATTGAAGCTTTGGTGGCCTATTTTTTTGCCACTAATACCTTATATAGATTATTCTATTTCTAAGTTTATTTTTCCAGAAACTCTAAAACAAACTTAAAAAACAATTTCGGCTCTTCCGCATGCAACCAATGTGTTGCATTTGGAATAGTTTTGATAATTGACTGAGGAAAAGCGAGTTTCAATGGCAGCAAATCAGAATCTAAAACATAATTAGATTTTTACCTTCTATAAAAAGAAATCAATTTAGCATAATCTATTGCTTTTTATCAGTTTATTGAGAAATTTTACGCAGTATATTGAGTAAAATGTGAATTCTGTTCAAACGCACACATTTTCAGGGCATTATAATCTACATATAGTTTTAAACGCTCAAAAATTCCTGCACATACCTAAAAAACAACTTCGCCTCCTCCGCATGAACCCAATGCGTTGCATTTGAAATGGTTTTGATAACTGCCTGAGGAAAAGCAATTTTAAGTGGTGGCAAATCTGAATCTAAAACATAATCAGATTTTCCTCCTCTTATAATAAGTGTAGGTTTATCAAGAGGCTGTTCCGGCTCAATGCCATCAAACATTTCATCCAGATTATTGGCAATGGCATCTAAACACATTCGCCAGGCTAATTCGTTTTTTTCTTTTCGATAAAGATTTTTCATGATAAACTGACGAATTCTTTTTGATTCGATGTCGTCAGCTAAAATAGTTTCAACTTCTTGTCGGCTTTTTACTTTTGAAAAATCAACTCTTTTCATGGCGCGTATCACTTTTAAATGATAATCACGTGCAGGATATTGTCGCAAACTTATGTCAACTACAATCAGTTTTGATATGTAATCAGGATTTTCCAGAGCAAAGCGCATAGCTACTTTTCCACCCATTGAATGGCCAAGAATTATTGCATCTTCCAATTCATGCTCATCGATAAATTCAAATAAATCGTCAACCAAGGCCAAATAATTAAAATTTGGACTATGAGGTGATTGTCCGTGATTGCGTTGATCGAGAATATAGACTTGATATCCCTGTTCGGCTATTTTTCTTCCAAAGCCTACCCAATTATCTGATATTCCGAATAATCCGTGTAAAATAATAAATGGTTTTCCTTTTCCGTAGGTTCTGTAGAATAGTTGCATAAGTTGAAACTTGCTATATTTTGACTATTTCTTTTGAGTCCTTTTTCTTTTTGCTTTTTTTGGTGTTCTTTGGTGTTTTTGTGCATTTGTGGCAAAAATTTATGCCACCAAATCACTAATCCACCAAAATTCACTAAAATATTTGATGTCGAAAAAATAAATCAATGGTTTTCTATTTCCTCAAACGATTTAAATACATTTGAACTGTATTCTCAAGACCTAAATACAAAGCTTCACTGATTAATGCATGGCCGATTGAAACTTCGAGCAAACCCGGAATATTATCAGAAAAGTATTTAAGATTTTCAAGATTTAAATCATGTCCTGCGTTTAAACCCAATCCAATTTCATTTGCAATAATTGCTGCTTCAATAAATGGTTTTATCGCGTCTTCTCTGTTTTTTGCATAATTAGCAGCATAAGATTCGGTATAAAGTTCCAATCTATCTGTTCCTGTTTTAATTGCATTTCGTATCATTTTTTCATCTGTCTCAATAAAAATGCTG
This sequence comes from uncultured Draconibacterium sp., assembly GCA_964616585.1. Classification (GTDB taxonomy): domain Bacteria; phylum Bacteroidota; class Bacteroidia; order Bacteroidales; family UBA12170; genus UBA12170. The sequence goes on along the minus strand of CAZTST010000031.1, from coordinate 16,246 downwards.
GTACGAATTCCTGCTTCTTTGAGTCGGCCAATTACATCGCTTAAAAATGCCTGATGAGTAATTGTATCCCAACCGGCGTTGGAAGTAAGAACATCTGGCGGATCGGGAACAAGTGTAACTTGTGCAGGAAGTATTTCTAAAACTAAATTGAGAAATTGTTTATTTGGGTAACCTTCGATATTAAATTCTGTGCTTAGAACAGGTTTTAAATCATATACATCGCGATAGCGAATATGACGTTCATCCGGTCTTGGATGAACAGTAATTCCCTGTGCTCCAAATCGTTCTATATCTAAAGCTGCTTGTAAAACATTAGGAATATTTCCTCCACGTGCATTGCGTAGAGTAGCAATCTTATTGATATTTACACTTAATTTAGTCATCAGAAAAATCTTTTAATAATTTACGATAAGCAGAATATACATTTGCTCTTGAAACAAATCCAAGATATTTATCATTTTGAATTACCGGCATTGTAAAGTTACCGGTTTTATTAAATTTATTTGCAACTTCTTCCATCGACTCATCAGGGCTGACTGTGGCCAAAGGATGAAACATAAATTCCGATATTTTTACCTCATCATAAAGTTCGGGTTTAAACATAACATTACGAATAAGGTCGAGAGTTACTAATCCACAGAAATGATTTTTCTCGTCAACAACCGGAAATATATTCCGTTTCGATTTCGATACTAATTTCACCAAATCACCTAAACTAGCATCCGGTAATATCGATTTAAAATCCTTTTCTATCACCTTTTCCACTCTCATTAATTGCAGAACGGCTTTGTCTTTATGATGTGTCATTAATTCGCCTCTACGTGCCAACTGATAAGTATATACAGAATTAGGAACAAAAACACGAGCAGTAGCATATGATAAAGTTGCTGTAATCATCAGAGGGACAAATAATTGATAACCGGTTGTTATCTCAGCAATTAAAAATATGGCAGTTAATGGAGCATGTAAGATTCCTGAAATAAGACCTGCCATTCCAACTAAAGCAAAATTAGACTCGGACACTTTAGCTAATGTTGATAAATTTATCGCTTTTGCAAAAAACAAACCTGAATATGTTCCCAAAAACAAAGATGGAGCAAATATGCCGCCTATTCCTCCGGCGCCAAAAGTAACAGATGTTGCAACGGCTTTCATTAAAATAACAACTAGCATCAAACCTAAAACTATCCAAATATTGTTTTGAAAGTCTGAAAACAGGTTATTATCAAACATATGCGAATTGTCGCCATGTAAAGCAGCATTAATAAATTCATATCCTTCTCCAAATAAGGTAGGAAAAAGGAAAATCAATAGACCTAAAATGCTGCCACCTATAATAAGGCGTTTAAATTTACTTTTTATTTCAGAAAAAATTTGTGTAATTTTAATATAAACTTTTGTAAAATAGATAGATATAAAACCTGCAAATACACCTAAAAGAGCATACCAAATCAAATCGGAATAAGAAAAAGGATCGATGGATTGAATAGCATAAATGGCTCCTCGACCCATAAACACATAGGAAGTCAGAACAGCAGTTACAGATGCCAACAACAAAGGAACCAACGAAACCATTGTTAAATCAATCATAATTACTTCTAAAGCAAAAACGATAGCTGCAATCGGAGCTTTAAAAATAGCCGCCAAAGCTGCTGCGCTGGCAAAAGCAAGCATATGTGTAATTTGACGATAATTCAATCGAAATATTTGCCCAACACCACTGCCAATTGCAGCACCTGTTGCAACTGTTGGGCCTTCCAATCCAACAGAACCGCCAAAACCAACTGTTAAAATGGAAGAAATAATACTTGAAAAAATATTATGCTTCGGAATGATTCCGTTTTGCTTGGAAATAGCGTACAATACTGACGGAATCCCGTGACCAACATGTCGTTTAACAATAAAATTGATAAACAAAACGGTAATTCCAATACCAATTAATGGATAAATAAAAGGTAAAAAATGCGAATATTCGAAGCTATCGGCTAAACTTAAAAATTGTTGTAAATAATGAACGCCTTTTTTTATAACAACGGCGGCAAGTCCTACAAAAAAGCCTATTAAAATACTAACATAGTACAGAAATTGATTTCCGGTCAATTTTTTGAATCGAAGGATTCCTATTCGTCGAGCTAATCTATTATTCATTAAATATTTATAAGGCTGATATTCAATATACAAAATGCTGAATTTGCAAAAAAAATTCAGGTTGCAAAGTAACAAAAGATTATAATACTAATCGCTAATATTTACTTTTTCTGTATTTTAGCCAAAAATTTTAAATATGAAGATTGTCACGTATAATGTAAACGGCATTCGTGCAGCTATGAAAAAAGGTTTTATCGAATGGTTAAAAGAGGAAAATGCCGATATTGTGTGTCTCCAAGAAACTAAAGCACAATCTGATCAGATTCCTATATTTGAATTTACTGAAGCGGGCTATAATACTTATTCATTTTCGGCTCAAAAAAAAGGTTATAGCGGAGTGGCGATTCTCTGTAAACAAGAGCCGGATAATGTTGAATATGGAATGGGAATTGAAAAGTACGATTTTGAAGGACGTTTTATTCGCGCCGATTTTGGCGATTTTTCCGTGATATGTGTTTATCATCCTTCAGGTTCAAGCGGAGATTTACGTCAATCTTACAAAATGGAATGGTTAAATGATTTCGCAGAATATGTTCAGGAACTGAGAAAAACGCGCCCAAAATTAATAATATCAGGCGATTATAATATTTGTCATGAAGCTATAGATATTCACGATCCAAAAGGAAATGCAAAAAGCTCAGGCTTTTTACCTGAAGAAAGAGAATGGATAAGTAATTTTCTGTCTTTGGGATTTATCGATTCTTTTCGATTTAAGAACAAAGAGCCACATAATTATACTTGGTGGTCCTATAGAGCCAATGCACGAAACAATAATAAAGGTTGGCGTATAGATTATAATATGTTAACAGAAAATTTAAACGGAAACATAAAAGCTGCAGGTATTTTGCCGGATGCAAATCAGTCTGATCATTGTCCTACTTGGGTTGAACTTGACATTTAAAATTTACTTGTTTTGTTCCTTTTTCAAATATTCGCGGTAGGCTATTCGCGTCTGTGCTTTTTGAATTTCACGTTCCAAAACTAAATCTGCCAAACCTGATGTTAGTTCATCACCTATATGTTCTTGCATTAAGGTGTTGAATTTTTGCTCGTTAATATCAAGTCGATAAAAAATATTAACCAATGTACTAAAATTGAATTCAATATACCAGGCAATAGTGTTTTGCAAGTAAGCTTTCAAGTCGTTCTGAGAAAGATCGTTACGCAGTTTTAAGGCAGTTTCCTCTTCCTGTCCAAAATCTTTATTTAACAAAAATGCTGTTTCGGTAATTATATCCATATTGTTTTTTACCATCGGTTAAAATTAACAAAAAACAATTAAGAAAATAGCGTGAAAATATTTTTTCTGCTACCTTTTACGTTCCGTTCTGCGTGGCTTGCTATCTTTCTTATACTTGTTTTCGCCTCTTGGAATATATTTTCTTTCGCCTGATGACGACCTGTTTTCGGTTGATGAAGACCTGTTTTCGTTTGATGCAGATTTGCTTTTGGTCAATTCCACTTTAAGTTCAACGCCTTGAAAATCCTTCTTATCAAAATACTCCAGAATTTCATTGGCTTTAGCTTTATCAACTTCAAAGAACGAAAACTTTTTAAGAATCTCAATATCTCCAATCTCAACAGAACTTAATTTAGGATTATCATTGATAATGCCCATCAAACGACCCGGATTTAATTTGTCTTTGCTTCCTATATTGATATGAAAACGAGCCATATCCATTTTATTAGCACGTTTGTTTTTCTGATAACCGTCAGCGTTTCTATCATCGCGATTTGATTTTCTATCACCTCTATCTTGATCTCTTGAGCCTCTATCTCTGCTTCCGCGATCTCTGTTTCCGCCATCTCTATCTCTGCCGTCTCTGTCTCTACCGCCTCTGTCATCTCTACTTCTGCGTCCTCGTTCTTCTTTTTCGTGTTGAACGATATTCAAATCAGGAGCATTTTTATAATATTTTAAAAACGCATTAAACTCGTAAGAAACAAAATGTTGGATTAGTTCTTCGCGTGTTAAATTCTCTAGTTTTTGATAAATGGCCGGTAAAAATTGTCCGATTTGAGCAGTGTTTACTTCTATCTGTTCTACTTTTTCAATCAGATTGAAAAGTCGAACATTACAGATTTCTGCACCACTTGGCACTTGTCTGCGTTCAAAATCTTTTCCTATTTTTCTCTCCATATCGCGAAGTTTTCCTCTTTCGCGTGAGTGAATTAGAGAAATAGAAATCCCTTTTTCTCCTGCCCGACCTGTTCTACCGCTTCGGTGAATATAAACTTCGTTATCGTCAGGAAGATTATAGTTGATCACATGAGTAAGTTTATCTACGTCTAATCCACGAGCTGCAACATCTGTTGCAACAAGAATTTGAAGATTCTTATTGCGAAAACGCCCCATTACTTTATCGCGTTGGTCTTGCGATAAATCACCATGCAAAGCATCAGCATTATAACCATCGGCCATTAATTTATCAGCAACTTCTTTGGTTTCCATACGAGTACGACAAAAAACAATGCCATAAATGTCAGAATGAATATCGGCTAAACGCTTTAAAGCTGAATATTTGTCTCTTGCAGCCACCTGATAGAAAATATGCTCAACATTTTTAGCACCACTATTTTTTGTACCAACAGTAATTTCATGGTAATCGCCCATGTAATTTTTTGCTATGTTAACAATCCCTTTTGGCAGTGTAGCCGAAAAAAGCATAGTTTGTTTTTCTTTTGGAGTATTAGCCAGAATTTCATCTAATTCTTCCTTAAAACCCATGCTCAACATTTCATCAGCTTCATCAAGAACAAGCCATTGAATACGTTCAATCATAAGTTTTTTGCGTTTGATTAAATCAAGCATACGGCCTGGAGTTCCAACTACTATTTGGCCACCTCTTTTGAGAGCACTAATTTGAGTCTCAATACTTGCTCCACCATATACCGGAATAACTTTTAGCTTTGGAATAAAGGCAGCAAAGGTTTCCATATCTTTAGCTATCTGTAAAGCTAGCTCACGAGTTGGAGATAATATTAAGGCTTGTATATCAGATGATTCATTATCTATTTGTTCCAAAATAGGCAAACCAAAGGCAGCTGTTTTACCGGTGCCTGTTTGAGCATTTGCAACTAAATCTTTATTTTGTTCAAGCAAAAAAGGAATTGCTTTTTCTTGGATGGGAGTCGGCTCTAAAAACCCCATTTTGTCGAGAGCTTGTTGAATGTTGGGTTTTAACCCTAATTGTTCAAATTTCATTGTATATCATTTTAATTAATAGAATGAGTATCAATTCAATTATCCCATTCAAAAAAGTGTGCAAAAGTAGTCTTTATTTTACAATAAAAGCTTAAAAATAAATAATTTATGTGTAAGAAAAGATTCATCAAAAAAATCAGACAGATAATTATTACAATTGTGAGTAAAGCGAATTCTTATTATCTTTGCATCACCATTAAATTTAATATTTTCTAAATGCAAAAGTCAATCGTTATTCTTGCAGGAGGCGGTCCTGCTCCTGGTATTAATACTGTAATTTCAACAGTCGCAAAAGTTTTCATAAAGGATGGATTTCGAATTATTGGTTTAAACGGCGGATATAAAGCATTGTTTGCTGAAGAACCCAATATTGTTGATATCGATTTTAAATTAGCGGATCGTATTCATAAAGAAGGCGGTTCTGCAATTCAAATGAGTCGTCATAAGCCTAAGGATCATGAGTTTAATACTAAAATATTCTTAGAAAACAATGTGAAATTGATGGTCACTATTGGTGGCGATGATACCGCAAGTACAGCTAACAGGATTTCTAAATTCTTAGCCGAAAATAAAGTTCATATCCAGAATATTCATGTACCAAAAACCATTGATAATGATTTGCCATTGCCGGAAGGCTCACCAACTTTTGGCTATCATTCAGCAAAAAGTGAAGGCGTGAGAATGGCCACAACTATTTATGAAGATGCTCGGACAAGCGGTAACTGGTTTATTGTAAGCGCAATGGGTAGAGAAGCAGGTCATCTTGCTTTTGGAATTGGCGCTGCATGTCATTATCCGCTAATTGTTATTCCTGAAATGTTTAATAAAACAAAAGTTTCATTAGACAAAATTATTCGTCTAATTATTTCTTCTATTCTGAAAAGAAAAATTTTAGGAATTAATTATGGAGTTGTAATTGTAAGTGAAGGAGTATTTCATTCGATGGGTGATGAGGAAATTGAAAGTTCAGGCATTGTTTTTACCTATGATGAGCATGGCCATCCTGAATTAGGAAACTTAAGTAAAGCACATATATTCAATGTATTACTTCAGCAAAAATTAAAAAGTCTTGGTATTTCAGTAAAAAGTCGCCCTGTGGAAATAGGATATGAAATAAGATGTGTACCGCCGGTTGCTTATGATTTGGTTTACTGTGCTTTGTTGGGAATGGGTGTTAAAAAACTATTTGATCAGGGCATAAGTGGAGCCATGGTAACTTCTGATCAGAGAGGCGATATCCATCCTCTTTTTTTGAAAGATGTTGAAGATGAAAACGGTAAAATTCCGCCACGTTTAGTAAATATCAACTCAGAACGTTTTAGAATGGTTTATGAAGATAACCAACAATACATTACTGAATCGGATTACGAGACCGTACAAAAATACGTTGATAATCCGGAAGACTTTGATTTTCATAAGATACTGAACTGGATAGAAAAAAAATAAAAGGCTAATGAGGTTTTTTATTGCAGTAAAAAAAACCTTAGCTTTGCGGCTGCTAATTAACAGCTTTTGTGAAGCTTAAATTGCATCAAGAAAAATGTGGAAATATATAGCTAGGTGGATTTTAAGGTATCGCATTACCTTTCTGATTATCATAGGATTGATAACCGTTTTTTTTTCCTTTCAAATACATTCGCTGAAGCTTTTATACGAGCTTCCTCAAATGCTTCCTGAAAGCCATCCGACATTAATAGCTTACGAAAATTTTAAAAAGGAATTTGGTCAAGATGGCGCTGTAATGTTTGCGGGAGCCGTTATCCCTGATGTATTTCAACTTGATCATTTTAATGCTTTATACGACCTTTCGCATCGTGTACAAGAAATAAATGGTGTTGAAGGAGTTGTTTCAATTGCACAGATATATACACTTATTAAGAATAGCGAAGAAAAAAAATTCGATTTTAAAGCCGTTGTTGCAAGAAGACCGGAAACTCAACACGAATTAGATTCCTTAAAAAGCATTATCTACTCCTTGCCATTTTATGATGGACTTTTATACAACCGCGAATCGGATGTGTTTATGTTATTGATAACGTTGGATAAAGAAATTCTGAATACCAAAGAACGTGTTCCATTAATATATTCTATAAAAAAAGAAGTTGACGAATATGCTCAAAATGAAGGTATTGAAATACATTTATCAGGTCTCCCTTACATTAGGACAATAACTAGCGATCTGATAAAAAGCGAATTAAACAAATTTGTTTTTTATGCTCTTTTTGTTGCGGCTTTTATCCTTCTTGTCTTTTTCCGCTCATTTAAAATGGTTTTTTATCCTGTACTAACAGTAGGAATTAGTGTGATTTGGACGCTTGGGATTACTGCATTATTAGGTTATAAGATTACCATTCTAACAGGAATTATTCCGCCTTTATTAATTATTATAGGTATTGAAAACAGTATATTCCTTTTAAATAAATACATTGCTGAATACAATATTCATCAGAATAAAATTAAAGCACTATTACGAATGGTTAGTCGTATTGGAAGTGCCAATTTTTTAACCAATGCCACAACAGCAGCAGGATTTGCAGCATTCATTATCACCGGAAACGATTTGCTTGTTGAATTTGGTATTGTTGCCTCACTTAGTATTTTCGGAATTTATCTGCTTACACTTATTCTTATCCCCATTTTCTTTTCGTTTAGAGGAACACCAAAACCAAGGCTTCTTTCCAACGTTGACAATGGTTTAGTATCGAGAATTGTTGACCGAATATTATTGACTGTTTCAAAATATCGTTCATGGATTTATATTTTTAGTCTTATTATTTTTGTTGCAGGTATTATTGGTGTAAGCAAGCTTAAGACTACAGGCAATATTGTAGATGATATTCCAAAAGACGATGTTCTTTATCAAGACTTGCTCTTTTTCGAAAAACATTTTAATGGCGTAATGCCTTTTGAGATTACCATTGATACTAAAAAGCCACGTGGTATCTTGCAATTGAGCACTATTCAAAAGCTGGAACAATTACAAAATGTACTTATACAATATCCGGAGCTCTCACGCCCATTGTCATTAACAGAAGTTGTAAAATTCTCGAAACAAGCTTTTTATAATGGTGACGAAAAGAAATACGCCTTGCCGAATAATCAAGAAAAGAATTTCATTTTGTCGTATATGCCAAAAATTGATTCGGGCAACCAAAATACTTTAAACAGTTTTGTTGACAACGATTTGCAGAGAACCAGAGTTACTGTTCAAATGGCCAATATCGGAACAAATGAAATTGAAGCGCTGAAAAACGATTTAAAACCTAAAATAGACGAAATATTTAATCCTGAAAAATTTGATGTTGAGCTTACAGGAACAAGTGTTGTTTTTCTTGAAGGAACCAAATATCTGATTAAAAACCTTTTGCAGAGTTTGTTGTTGGCACTTGTTGTTATTTCATTACTTATGGCATTATTGTTTACATCAGCTAGAATGATTGTTCTATCGCTAATCCCTAATCTATTACCTCAATTATTAACGGCTGCTATGATGGGATATTTTGGTATTGCAATAAAACCATCAACTATATTGATTTTTAGCATTGCGCTCGGTATTTCAGTTGATAATTCTATTCATTTCTTATCAAGATATCGTTTACAATTAGAACATAACAATTGGCAAATTAATATTTCTGTAATAAAGGCACTTAAAGAAACAGGATTTAGTATGATATATTCATCTATTGTTCTCTTTTTTGGATTCTATATTTTTACCTTGTCCAAATTTGGCGGAACAGAAGCCATGGGTTATCTAATTTCATTTACTTTGCTTGTAGCTCTTATTTCCAATCTTTTTTTATTGCCCTCCTTATTATTATCGCTCGATAAGTTTATGACTACCAGAGCTTTTAAAGCCTCGCTCTTAGAAGCTGCTGAAGATGATGTGGATGATGAAATTAGTGATGAAACATCCACGGCAGAGCAAATCTGACAAACATGAAATAAAGATTGATTAATCAATTGTTTTAGCATTATTAATATTTCTGTTTTTTCTTATAACTTTGTTCTTAACAGAAAATAAAATTATAGACATATGAAAGGTATCATTTTAGCCGGCGGATCGGGCACACGACTACACCCTCTAACTATTTCTATTAGCAAACAACTTCTTCCCATCTACAATAAACCGATGATTTATTATCCTTTATCTGTTTTAATGATGGCGGGAATTAGGGAAATCCTGATTATTTCTACTCCTCACGATTTGCCTCATTTCAAAACATTATTCGGAAGGGGTGAAGATTTAGGACTCAAATTCAGTTATAAAGAACAAGTTATACCAAATGGTTTAGCTCAGGCTTTTGTAATTGGCGAAGAATTTATCGGGAAAGACAAAGTAGCACTTATTTTGGGTGATAATATATTCTATATGCAAGGCTTAACAAAACTGTTAAAGAGCGTTAACGACCCAAATGGTGGAGTTGTATTTGCATATCAGGTTAACGATCCTGAGCGTTATGGTGTAGTTGAGTTTGATAAAAATATGATGGCAATTTCTATTGAAGAAAAGCCTAAAAATCCAAAATCTAATTATGCTGTTCCGGGTTTATATTTTTACGATAATTCTGTTGTTGAAGTGGCAAAAAATATAAAACCAAGCGCACGCGGCGAATATGAAATTACCGATGTAAACAAATATTATCTGGAAAAAGGCAATCTCGCGGTCACTGTTTTAAATCGTGGTACTGCATGGCTTGATACAGGAACTTTTACATCGCTTAACGAAGCTTCTCAATTTGTTGAAGTAATTGAAAACCGACAAGGAATGATGATTAGCAATATTGAAGAAATAGCCTGGCGCATGGGATTTATTGACGATAGGCAATTGAGAAAGTTGGCCGAGCCTTTACAAAAAAGTGGTTATGGCGATTATTTGATGAGGCTTTTGAAATAATACATAGAAATAAATTCTGAGAAAAGATTTGGAAAACCAATAATTATTGGAACTAGAATTACTGTATATGATGTATTATCGTGGTTGTCAAATGGAATGACTCGAGAAGAAATCGTTGCTGATTATCCGGAATTAACTGTAATACAAATAAATGCATGCTTGTCCTTTGCAGCAAATAAGGAGCATAGGCATTTATATGCCTCATGAGATTAGTTTTTGACAAAATAGAAAAATGCCACCAATGCCATAGCTATCGGCAACAAAAACACCAAATACCACCAAAGAAATTTGAACCCAATTATTAATAGCTGAATCTTATCGGCAAATTAAATTTTCGTAACTAATCAATGTGCGATTTTTAATGGAACGCTGATTTCCGCTGATCTATGAACGCTGATTTCCGCTGATTTATTTATCCGTTTTTATCCGCGTTGTATGCATCCGTTTTATCCGCGTGCTTTTTTAGAGGGAAATTTGGGTTAAAAGATGAGTTTTGCAAAGGGCTCCTTTTTTTACTTTGGAATTGAGCTCAGGTTTTGACACTGATAAATTATTATAATTCAATCTGAGCGACCTTTTTATTATCCAAAAGCTTTGATTACTTTTGCCGCTGTTAAATATTTGCTATGCGTACTATCGAAGAATATCATGCCTTAATTCAATCGGCCATTGAAAAAGAAATTATTCATCGCGAACCAATTGAATTGTATGAACCCATAAATTACACACTTTCAATTGGCGGAAAACGACTACGCCCATTGCTTACTTTGTTGACCTGCGATATTTTTAATGGCGATGTTCATCAGGCAATTTATCCTGCACTAGGATTGGAAACTTTTCATAATTTCACTTTATTGCATGATGATATTATGGATAAGGCACCCATAAGACGCGGAAAACCAACGGTGTATAAGAAATGGGATGCTAATCGTGCAATTTTATCAGGCGATACAATGATGGTTATGGCCTATGATTATATTTTGGCTTCGCCGAAGGATTTACTTTTTGATATTTTTACTGTTTTTAATAAACTCGGAAAAGAAGTTTGCGAAGGTCAGCAATACGATTTAAACTTTGAAAAAGTCAATACTGTTACGCTTGATGAATACCTGAAAATGATTCATCTGAAAACAGCGGTTTTATTGGGCGGCAGTATGAAAGTTGGCGCTATCGTGGCCAGAACCTCTCACAAAAACACACAATTGGTTTACGATTTTGGCGAAAGTGTTGGAATGGCATTTCAATTGCAAGATGATTTATTAGATGCTTTTGGCGATGAAGATATATTTGGCAAGAAAAATGGCGGCGATATACGAACTAACAAAAAAACTTTTTTGTTTCTTAAAGCATGTGAATTGGGCTCTGTGGAACAAAAAAATGAATTAAAACGATTATTCAGTATTCAAGACCAAAATGATGATAAAAAAGTAAATAAGGTTTTGGCAATTTTCAAGGATTTGAATATTGAAACTGAAACGCGCTGCTTGATGGATTTATATTATCAAAGCGCTATGAAAACCTTGGAAAAGATTGATTTAGAACAGGATAAAAAAATTGTTTTAATTAAGCTTGCTGATAGTTTGATGAAGAGGGATAATTAAATTTAGCGTTTTTCTTCCAACTCCAAACTAACCTTCTCCCATTCGTTTAGACGACTTTCCAGATTAGTTTTAAGTTTTTGATAACTTGTGAAGAAAGCAGAATCATTAATCAGCTCTTTATATTTATCAGGATCAGAAAGTTGAGAATCAGCAGTTTCAAGTTCTTTTTCCATTTTAGCTATTTCTTTTTCCAATTTAGCCAATTGGGTTTCAATCTTACGTAGTTCTTTATCGCTTTCTTTTTTATTCAGATATGCTTGCTTATTATCTGAAACTGAGTTTTCTTTTTCGCTATTCTTGCTTGTTTTAGCTGTTTTTTCTAACTGCTGAAGATTATCAATTTTTCGTTTATCCAGAAAATTCCGAATATCACCCAAATGTTCTTTTGTTTCGGCCTTTTTAAATTCAATTACTTTGTCGGTTAAGCCTTGCAAAAAATCTCTATCGTGCGAAACAATAATTAAACTTCCGTTGTACTGCAATAATGCATTTTTAAGTATGCCCTTAGATTGAATATCTAAATGATTTGTTGGCTCATCAAGTATCAAAAGATTATATGGCTCGAGTAAAAGTTTTGCCAAAGCCAGACGCGATTTTTCACCACCGCTCAGCACACTCACTTTTTTATCAATAGTTTCTCCACTAAAAAGAAAAGCACCTAAAATATCTCTGACTTTCTTACGCAAATCTCCTGTAGCTACATCATCAATAGTTTCGAAAACTGTTTTGCTCATATCGAGATATTCTGCCTGATTTTGAGCGTAATAGCCCAGCTTAACATTATACCCTATTTTGCACTCTCCTTCATATTCTTGCTCTCCAACAATTACTTTTGCCAAAGTAGATTTGCCCATTCCGTTTTTGCCTACGAAAGCAATTTTTTCGCCTTTAAGCAAAACAAAATTGAGCTGATTTAGAACGAGATTATCGCCAAATTTTTTATTTAATTTTTGCGTCTCCACAACAATTTTTCCTGCAGATGGGGCGTCCTGAAAACGAAATTTTATGGATGATTTTTCTATAGAATCAACTTCAACACGCTCCATTTTATCAAGCATTTTAACTCTTGAGTGAACTTGCTTTGCTTTAGTTGCCTGATATCTGAAACGTTCTATAAATTGCTCAATTTCTTGAATCTGCTTTTGTTGATTTGCGTAAGCAGCTTGTTCTCCTATCAATCTTTCTTCGCGCTCTAGAACATAAGCACTATATGCCATTTTATAATCGTAAATACGCTTTTTGCTTATTTCGATAGTTCGTGTGGTAACCGAATCGAGAAAAACTCTATCGTGAGCAACTAAAATTACGGCGCCAAAATAATTCTTTAAAAAATTCTCAAGCCATTCAATAGATTCTATATCAAGGTGATTTACAGGCTCATCGAGTAAGAGTAAATCAGGTTTTTGCAAAAGTATTTTGGCAATTTCAACTCTCATTCGCCAGCCACCGGAGAATTCGGAAAGCGAACGAGAAAAATCATCGGCTGTAAAGCCAAGACCTATCAGAACTTTTTCCAAATCAGCATCACGATTTTGACCGCCTAATATTTGATACCTTTCGTTAGAAACACTAAGTTCATTTGCAAGATTTAAATATTCAGTACTTTCGTAATCTGTTCTGGTAGTTAAATCATGATTGAGCTTTTCTATCCTTTTTTCGAGCGCATTTATTTGATTAAAAGCCTTTTGCGTTTCTTTATAAATTGTTAAAGTGCTTTCGTTTTTCAGTTCTTGTGGTAAATAACCTACAGTTTTTCCATCGGGAATTACAATTCCTCCTCCATCAAAATCCAACTCTTTAGCCAATAATTTAAGCAAAGTAGTTTTACCTGTGCCATTTGCGCCAACTAATCCAATTTTATCATTTGAATTAATTAGAAAAGACACCTGATCGAAAAGCAGATGACCGGAAAAAAGAATACTTATATTTTGAACTGAAAACATATATTTATTTGTAAAAAAACGAGGCTGTTCAAAAAGATTAAAAAATTATTTTTTTACTTTGTGATCCTTCGCGACTTCCTTTGTGATACTTTTCCAAAAGGGATGCCTTTGGCAGTGGTTCAGCTATTTATATTTAACTCCGTTGATGGCCGTTTACCACTCCCAAAGGGATGCCCTCGGCATAAGGCACTGACACTAAGTTTATAATTATAAATATTCATATATAAATTTGCCTAGAACCTTCTTTTGATAGCTTATTATACTGTTCTTTTATCATTATCATTTTTTTCTTCGTGTCTCCGTGTCACTGTGGTTAATTTTATTACCACCACTATTCTTTCTTTTTACTTTTAATCTCCTGTTCCAACTTTTTTAAATCCTCCAAATCTTCATTGTCAGCCTGAAGTGCCTCAAATTCCTTTCTCCTTCTGTCAAAGCTTTTGTAAATCTCGTTTACTTGCTTTTCCATTTGAGCCTTACTTATCGAACCTGCGTGCGTCAATATTTTTTTGTCCTGAAAATCAAGAATTCTGTCAACATTCTCAAGCCAAAAGTTAATTGTAATATCCATTCGGTTTTTAGCTCTCAGCTCTGCGCTTTCAAGGAAAATAACTACTAATCGGTTTAGCGTATCTATCTCGTCGTGAGTTAGGTAATTTTTTGCAATGAATATATCTTGTTTCCTAACTATAGCACCTTTCCACGAAGTTAAATTCATATTCGGTTTCTCAGGGTTTGCTCGTGAAACAATCAACTCAGCAGCTGTTTGTCCAGTAACTGCATAATGAAGTTTATTTTGCGTTTCAGCAAAAAACATTTGAGTTGACTTATCATCTGCGTCATAATCGCTGCTAAGTGCAAACAAGTCTTTGATTTTTTGGTAAAAACGTTTTTCCGATGCTCGAATATCTCGTATCCGTTCCAATAATTCATCGAAATAGTCAGGTCTGCCATCTGGATTTTTCAAACGCTCATCATCCATTACAAACCCTTTTACCATATATTCTTTTAGGTTTTTGTTTGCCCAAATCCTGAACTGTGTACCTCGTTTACTACGAACCCGAAAACCGATTGCCAAAATCATATCGAGCGAATAAAAAGTAACATTGTATTCTTTGCCATCGGCGGCAGTTGTTAAGTAATCCTTAATAACTGAAATTTGTTCTAACTCTCCGTCTTTCAGTATGTTTGATATATGCATGCTAATGTTTGGAACAGAGGTGGCAAAAAGTTCGGCAAGCTGGTTTTGGTTCATCCAAATATTGCCGTCTTTGGCGTACAATGCTACCGATACTTTGCCATCGGCAGTTTTATATATGATTAAATTTTGCTTATTATTATTCATTGTTTTTTATATCAGACAATAAAAATAATCATTTCTACTGTGTGTAGGAAAAGAAACAGCTCTTTTGCAATATTGGGTCATGTGCTTTAAACACAAAGGTACTCAAAAGGACTTTTTAACTCCCTTCTCAAAATGTATTCTTACTTCTTTTAAACCTCTAAAATTTTAGCGGCAAAATCGCGACCATAAGAACGGCATTTTTCCAATTCATCTTCGTTTGGAGTAAATTTAAAAAACATGCCGACTGTAAAAAAATCGAGTTTTAAATTACGTAAATTATTCTCTATCAATTTAGAACCTTCGCCACTCCATCCATAAGAGCCAAATGCTCCGGCAAGTTTTCCTTTATCGCGTAAAGGATTGATAATGGCAAAAAGCTTATAAATTGGCAGCAAAATATTTTGATTGATAGTAGGAGAACCTACAATAATACCGCTGGCTTTTTCCATTTGCATATCCAACTCACCAATTGTTGTTTTTTCCACATCCAATAAAATAGAATCAACTTCCCCGGATTCCCGAATGCCTTCGGCAATAGCTTCCGCAATTAATCCTGTTTTATGATAGGCCGAAACATAAGGAATAAAAACATATTTGCGCTCAGGTTGAGCTAAAAATTCTTGTGAATATTCCTCAGAAAGATCAACATATTTTTGCCAATTTTTACGCAATAACGGGCCATGACCGGGTAATATAGCATTAATTCTCAGAGGTTTAATCTTTTCGATAGCCTTTAGCATAAACTTACTAAATGGCTTTAAAATCACATCGAAATAATATTTAAAGTCATCGTCAAAATCTCCAACCTCATCGTCCCACATTTTTTCATTGGCAAAATGAGAGCCAAAAGAATCGCAAGTAAAAAGCAGCCGATCTTCTTCTAAATATGTGTACATAGAATCGGGCCAATGCAAATTAGGAGCGCCAATAAATCGTAATGTTTTATTACCTAAATCTAGCGTTTGACCATCTTTTACAATTTGGTGAGGAAAATCGCCGCCAATCAAATCTTTTAAATAACGAATGGCATTGCTCGAACCAATAACAACTGCTTTTGGTGCAAGATTGAGTAAGTTTCGCAAATTACCTGAATGGTCTGGTTCTGTATGA
>CAZTST010000030.1:0-19967 GCA_964616585.1 uncultured Draconibacterium sp. | reverse complement strand
TCTGGTTTGATTCCAAAGTGTTTTTCAGCATCTTCTTCATTCCCTAAAATAATATCGCAATACGAGGTTAGTTCAGTCATGATGGCATCTCTACCGCCTCCGTAATTCCAAAGTTTTGCTCTGTAATTTAGATCAGTTGAAATTGTTAGTCCTAAATCGCTAGCCGCCTTTACCGCTTCTAAACAAACATCAGCAGCACCTTGAGAAATAGCCGGTGTAATGCCAGTCCAATGAAACCATTCAGCTCCTACAAATACTTCTTCCCAATTAATCATTCCTGATTTAATTTCGGCTATTGCTGAATTTGCACGGTCGTAAATAACTTTTGAACCTCGTGAAACGGCTCCTGTTTCTAGAAAATAAATCCCTAAACGATCTCCTCCACGAACAATTTTATCAACGCCAACACCATACTTACGCATTTCCATTAAAGCACATTGACCAAGATCATTTTTTGGTAAACGGGTTACAAAATCAACAGAAACACCAAAATTTGCTAATGAAACAGCCACATTGGATTCTCCGCCTCCATATACAACATCAAAATTATTTGCTTGTGAAAATCTTAAAAATCCCGGAGGTGATAATCTTAACATTATCTCACCGAATGTTATTACTTTACTCATTGGATTTATTGTTAAAATTAAAATACTCTTTGGCATTGTTAAAACAAATGTTTTCCACCATTTTACCAAGTAATTCCATATCGTGCGGAATTTCTCCATTTTCAACGTCATTGCCTAAAATATTGCATAAAGTACGACGGAAATATTCGTGTCTGGTATAAGAAAGAAAACTGCGCGAATCGGTTAACATTCCAATAAAACGGCTTAATAATCCCAGGTTGGAAAGTGCATTTATCTGTTTTTCTATTCCATCTTTTTGATCGAGGAACCACCAGCCAGAACCAAACTGAATTTTACCGGGTACTGAACCATCCTGGAAGTTTCCGATCATGGTCCCAACTAATTCATTATCGCGTGGATTTATATTAAACAAAACTGTTTTAGCTAACTGATTATTCAAATCCAGACGATCCATAAACTTGGACAGTGGTTTAGCAATTTCAAAATCGCCAATAGAATCCAAGCCTACATCGGCTCCCAACTTATTAAATAAACGAGTGTTGTTATTTCTTAAAGCACCAAAATGAAATTGTTGGGTCCATCCACGCGAATGGTCCATAATTCCAAATTCATACAACATGCACGATTTAAATTGCAACACTTCTTCCAAAGATAAATTTGCACCGCTCCTTACTTTTGCAAAGATTTTTTCAATTTCATTTTCAGTATAATCTTCAGCAATAAAGGTTTCCAAACCATGATCCGACAGGCGGCAACCATTATCGTGAAAAAACTGGTGACGTTTATCTAAAGCGGCAATAAAACTTGAAAATGAATCTATCGTAATATCAGCAACAACAGCTAACTTATTAATGTACTCATGGTATGTTTTTGCATTATCCACGGCCATTGCTTTATCAGGTCGCCAAGCGGGTAAAACCGAAACTTCAAAACCGTCGGCTTTAATTTGCTTGTGATATTCCAACAAATCAATAGGATCGTCAGTTGTACAAATGGTATCCACATTAGCTATCCGAATTATATTCCTAACCGAATATTCAGGAGTTTGCAATTTTGCATTACACTCCTCCCAAATTTCTTTAGCCGTTGCTGGGCTTAAAATTTTATCAATTCCAAAAAACTTTTTTAATTCTAAATGCGTCCAATGAAACAAAGGATTTCGTACAGTAAAAGGGACTGTTTCGGCCCACTTTTCAAACTTCTCCCAATCGGAAGCATCTCCAGTACAATATCTTTCATCAACTCCATTTGTGCGCATTGCGCGCCACTTGTAATGATCGCCGTACAACCAAATCTGAGTTATATTTTCGTAACGTTTATCGATAGCAATCTCTTGCGGATTAAGGTGACAGTGATAATCAAATATTGGCATTTTTGCCGCGTGATTATGGTATAATTCCTTTGAAATTTCTGTTTGCAGTAGGAAATCTTTATCCATAAATTTCTTCATAATCTAAGATTTGTCGGAAGTCCGAAGTTTATCCAAATATTTTTGGGTGTTTATTTTTTATAAATCAAATAGTCTTTTTAAATGGCGGTCGTAAATATTTTCTTCCACACAAGCCCCTACAGTTTCACTATATTTTTTTAGTAGTCCTGTGTATTTTTCACCCATTTCAGCAGCAACTTTATAACCAACATGAATTAATTGGCGGAAGTTTAAGTTGTAGTCGGGATGTCCAGGAATGTGGCGTAGTGTATTTCCAAATTTATCGCCTGTCCAATCGGCTACTTCATCTACTGTTGGAAGTTGAGCGTCATCAATATCAATAACATCGGCATAAGGAGCACAAAGCTCATCTTTTCGTGCAAGGGCCTTTGTATAGATTTCTTTTGCAACTACTAATCCTTCATCGCCTGAAATCGCTAATCCGATTACCTCTTCCAGCCAGGTTGTACCGGCAGTTTTTACGTGAAGTCCTTTATCATATTTTTTAATGATTTTGGCCATAATCGGATAAATAGTAAATTTATCGGAACCTGAATGAACACTCATTTTCAAGTCTTCGGGAAGACCAAATTCTTTTACCGCGTAATCAATTACCAAAACATCTTGTTCGAACTCTTTTGTGAATTGTTCAACATCACCAACATAATCGACGCCTTTATTAAAACGGCCCGTAAATTTTGGAGCAATGGTTTGTGCCGGAATTTTTTCATCGGCAATCATTTTCATAATAAAAAACATATCAACCGGAGTTTGTGGTTCTTCCACTTCGTCCATCGAAACTTCGGTTACAAAATTGCCAACACCTTTAATATCAAGAATGTGCCTGTAAATTTTTCCGGCCTCTTTAATTGCAGCCAAATATTTACCTGAAACTTCATCCAATAAATCGTCGGAAATAACAATCGGGTCAGCTATTCCAGGAATCACAACTTCGCTGCCTAGCTCCGCACAAGATTTTTTAAATGCAGCAACATCTTCAACTGATGAATCGTTACCGATATACATAGCAACATCTAAAGTAAAAAAATCAGAATGTTGTATAAATCGGTCAACATTCGATAAATTAATATGGTCTGCATCAACAAAAAATGGTTTTTCCCAACCCAAATTTTTAACTGCTGCATTGGCCTCTAATCGTGTGCCTTCTGGTTCAGAATGGACAATATTATGTTCACGGTTCGATTTATTCCAAACAGGAGTTACTTCAATTCCCTTTTTATTGGCTTTTATTAATGCTTTTAATTGCGCTTCGCCCTCATGGTTGAAACGATCTCCTACACCAAAACTGTATTTACTTATTTTCATCGTATTCTATTTTATTATGAAATTCTTTGTTTTAAAATTCTTTTCCCTGTAAGGATAGAAAAATTTAAATCTTCGAGTTCATTTTACAAAAAATTCAATTAATTAATCTTCGTTTGAAGGTTTTCCAATCGTGGCTAAAATCCCTCCATCAACATATAGGATTTGTCCATTTACAAAATCACTTGCTTTTGACGCTAAAAATACGGCTGCGCCAGCCAAATCTTCTGGATTTCCCCAACGACCAGCAGGAGTACGATCCATAATAAATTCGTTAAAGGGATGACCGTCAACTCTTATTGGAGCCGTTTGTGAAGTGGCAAAATAACCGGGACCAATTCCGTTGGTTTGAATGTTGTATTTGGCCCATTCTGTAGCCATATTTTTGGTTAACATTTTCAATCCTCCTTTGGATGCCGCATATGCTGAAACTGTGTTCCTTCCTAACTCACTCATCATAGAATTGATATTGATAATTTTTCCAGCTCTTCTGGAAATCATTTTTCTACCCACATATTTTGAAACTATAAAAGGGCCTACCAAATTAACATCGATAACCGCTCTGTAATCTTCTGTTTCCATGTCTTCCATAGGAACTCTTTTTATAATGCCGGCATTGTTAATTAGAATATCTATTGGTCCAACTTCTTTTTCAATAATGTCGATATATTTTTCAACTTCTTTATCGTTGGTCACATCAAAAACATAGGTGTGGACTTTTAGTCCTTCACTTTCATATTCTTTTTTTGCTTCTTCAAGCATATCAGAGGAATAATTATTGACAATTAATTCTGCTCCTGCGTGGCCCAAGCCTTTTGCCATTGCCATACCTAAGCCATGAACTGCTCCGGTAACTAAGGCTCTTTTGCCTTTTAAATCAAATAGATTTTCCATTGTTCAATTTACTTTTTTTTATTTTAGCTCGTTAGGTGCACAAATATCCATATCACCATAATCTAAATTTTCACCTGCCATACCCCAGATAAAAGAGTAATTTGAGGTTCCTGCACCTGAATGAATAGACCATTCTGGTGAAATTACTGCCATGTTATTTTCTAAAAAAATATGTCTTGTGTTTTGAGGTTCTCCCATAAAATGGGAAATGGTTTGTCCTTTTTTTAAATCGAAATAAAAATAAGCTTCCATTCTTCTGTTATGCGTATGCGCAGGCATCGTATTCCAAATATTGCCCGGCAAAAGTTCGGTAAGCCCCATTTGAAGCTGACAAGTTTCAACAATACTGTTTACAATCAATTTATTTAAAACTCTTCTGTTTGCATATTTTTGATCGCCAAGTTGAATAACTTCTGCGTCTTGTAGGCCAATCTTCTTTGTTGGATATTTTTTATGTGCTGGAGCCGAATTAATATAAAATAAAGCTTGCTCTCCTTTTTTGCTAGAAAAAATAACTTCTTTACATCCCTGACCAACATATAGGGCTTCTTTTTTTTGCAAATCGTACTTCACACCATCAACACTTACTATTCCATTTCCGCCGACATTAATAATGCCCAATTCTCTTCTGTCTAAAAAGTTTTCAGATTTTAAATATGGTATGGTTTCTAATATTAGATTTTCATTTACGGGCATTACACCACCTACAATAAACCTTTCGTACATGGAATAGGTCAAGTTAATTTGATCTTTAACGAATAATTTTTCAATTAAAAATTGTTCACGCAACTCACTGGTGTCATATTTTTGGGCATCTTTTGGATTCGCAGCATGTCTGAAATTGTAACTTGTCATAATTTAAATATTTATGTAATCGATTACACAAATGTAATATAAAATCTTTTAAATCCTAAAAGATTCGATCAATAAGTGCACGTATTGGAGTTAAAATTAATTAAAAAGGAACATTCGGGTTCAATAACCTTATAAACTATTTAAAAATATTAAGATAATCTTTAGTGATACTGAAGGCTCGCTGGGTTACAAAAACTATTAATCAGTCACCATTTATTCTTAACTTTTGCAATAAATGTGAAAGTTTATATGCAGCATATAATGTGAACTCCTAAAAGTTGCATTTAGAGCGTTTTTCCACCATAATTGCAACAATCTGTATTTAAAGTAGGAACACCTTATGCTTTTCGCTTATTGTCGACTTTTGCTATCAAAAGGTTTCCCGACTCCTGAACTAAATCTGTAATTTCAAAATTAATAGGAGTGAAACCACCAATATGCCTCCCTAATTTCTATTCATTTAAATAAAAATAGGATTGATAGTTTGCGCCACCAAAGTGCACGAAAACCCAAGAAATCGTAAAATCTTGATTCTTTTAAAATGATTATTTAATGTTGAAATTTATGAATATTAGTCGTTAAATATTTTTATTTAAAAAAAAAGCCGTGTGCGTGCACGAAATTGATAAAAAATGTATATTTACCAAAAATTTAGCTACTTAAGATTAAAATAGAGTTGAATAATAGTTACCGTACACGGAAATTGAATATTACTGATTAAACAGCTAAGAATTTCTCGAAGAAAAACAGAAAATGGAACAATCCGACAAAAAAATAACCATCAAAGATATTGCGGAATTAGCAGGTGTTTCTGTTGGAACAGTTGATCGAGTGATTCATAATCGCGGTGAGGTTTCGGAAAAGACTAAAGAAAAAGTCACGAAAATTACCGAAATGCTCAATTTTCAACCCGATGTTTTAGCAAGCGCTTTAGCTTCAAAGAAAAACGTTCGCTTAGCGATATTGATGCCTTCTTCAAATGGAGATGGAACTTTTTGGAAATACCCTATGGCAGGAATCGATAAGGCTCTAAATGAACTAGAGCATTATGGAGTACACTATTCAAAATACTTATTTTCCGTCTCTGATAAAAACGCTTTTATAGAGCAAGCCGAAAAAGCCTTGAATGATAATCCGGATGGTTTGATTCTTGCGCCCTCCTTTAAAAACGAAGCTTCTGAATTAGTTGAGATATGCAAACAAAAACACATTCCCGTAGTTCTGTTCAATTCGTCTTTAGCTAATCAAGATTATATTTGTTATGTGGGTCAGGATGCTTTTCAAAGTGGCCTCTTAGCAGGAAAATTGATGGATTATGGCCTTTCGGAAGGTGCCGAAATATTGATCGTTTCTTTAATGAGCTTGCTCCAAAACAACCAGCACATTTTGGCTCGTAAACAAGGTTTTCTCCAGTATTTCGAGGAAAATAAAGAAAGAAAAGTAAGCTTGATTGGTCTTGAAATTGATGGATTTGATGTTGGAGTTATTTATCAGGAATTACGCAATGCTTTTTCTGAAAATCCTAATATAAAAGGGATTTTTGTAACGAATTCACGTGTATTTCATGTTGCCCGTTTTTTGGAAGCTGAAAAGAAGAGCAAAGTAAATTTGATTGGTTATGATCTTACATCGGAAAACAGACGTTGTCTTGAAAAAAATATGATCAGTTTCTTAATCAATCAGCAACCACTTGAACAGGCTTATAGAGCAGTGTTTGCTATGTTTAACAAATTAATACTTAAAAAGGAAGTGCCAAAAGAAATATTGATTCCCATAGATATTGTCACCAAAGAGAACTTAAAATATTATCAAGAATATTAATAAAAAGCAAAAAAAATGAACAAAATATCATTCGATGATTTAAACAATAAAGTCTGTGTGATTACAGGTGGAGCAGGAGTTTTAGGGACGGTTATTGCCAAAGGATTAGCTTCTGTAGGAGTAAAAACGGCTATAGTTGATATTAACAAGGAAATGGCCGATAAAGTCGCCGCCGAAATTGAAAAAGAGTCGGGCGTAAAATCCATTGGTGTTGAGGCAAATGTATTGGATAAAGCTTCATTGAAAAAGGCTAAAGAAGAGATCAATAGCAAATTGGGTAAAATCAATTTGTTAATCAACGGAGCAGGTGGTAATTCGCCAAAGGCTACTACACAGTTCGAGAAAATCACAGATGAAAACATAAACGAACTCGAAAAAACGTTTTATGGATTAGAGATGGAAGGCTTTACTCGCGTATTTGATTTGAATTTTATCGGAACCTTGCTTCCAACAATGGTTTTTACTTTGGATATGTTGGAGGATAAGAAAGGCGCGGTTTTGAATATTTCTTCGATGAATGCCTTTAAACCTCTTACTAAAATTCCGGCTTATTCGGCCGCTAAATCGGCTATCAATAATTTTACCGAATGGCTTGCGGTTCATTTGTCTGAAACTGGAATTCGTGTGAATGCAGTGGCTCCCGGATTCTTTCTTACCAATCAAAATAGATTCTTATTGATTGATGAAAAAACCGGTGAAATGACAGCTCGCGGGCATAAAATCATTAACAATACACCTATGAAAAAGTACGGTGAACCGGAAGATTTGCAAGGTGCTGTAAACTTCTTATTGTCAGATATCTCTGGCTTTATAACTGGTATCGTAATTCCAGTTGATGGTGGATTTAATGCCTATAGCGGAGTGTAATTTTTTACTATTAATCAGCTAAACTTAAGCATATGTTATTTTTTGCAAGAGGTTCAGAGAACGATGAATTAAGTTCGGAAGATATCCAGAATGGGCTTCACGAAGCATTCGATAAAATGGGCATTAGGAAGAAAGTTTTGATCATTCCACCCGATTTCACACGCTTTCATTCGGGCGCCGGACAAATAACCAATATGGCCTGGAAATATTACGGAGAATTGGTTACCGATATTTTACCGGCTCTCGGCACCCATTTTGCTATGACCGAAGCTGAAATAACAAAAATGTTTGGCAATATTCCTTTGTCTCTTTTCCGTGAGCACGATTGGCGTAACGATTTAATCACTCTTGGCGAAATTCCTGCAGAATATTTGCATAAAATCTCAGGAGGGAAAATCAATTATTCCATGCTTGCTCAAGTAAATAAATTGCTCGTTGAAGGCGATTTTGATCTTATTCTCTCTATCGGACAAGTTGTGCCTCACGAAGTAATTGGCATGGCAAATTACAATAAAAATATTTTTATTGGCGTTGGAGGTTCCGATGGTATTAATAAAAGTCATTTTTTGGGAGCAGCCTATGGTATGGAAAAAATTATGGGCAAAGCCGATACGCCTGTTCGACAGGCCTTAAATTATGCCACGGAGAATTTCGGTCAAAGTATGCCCATAGTCTATATTCAAACAGTAATCAGTAAAGGAGATGATGGGAAACTGAAAATGAGAGGGATGTATATCGGCGACGATATAGAATGTTTTAATCTTGCTGCAGAGCTTTCTCTAAAAGTGAATTTTAAAATGCTCGACAGGCAATTAAAAAAAGTTGTTGTTTATCTTGATCCTGAAGAATTTAAAAGTACTTGGTTGGGAAATAAAAGCATTTACCGTACTCGTATGGCCATTGCTGATAAAGGCGAGTTGATTGTGCTTGCTCCCGGATTACGCGAATTTGGCGAAGACAAAGAAATCGATCATCTCATTCGTAAATACGGTTATTTTACAACGCCCGAAGTGCTTGAATTTATTGAGAAAAATGAGGACATTCGAAATAATTTAAGTGCTGCCGCACATTTGATTCATGGATCTTCTGAAAGCAGATTTTCAATTACCTATTGCCCCGGCAACCTTACAAAAGAAGAAATTGAAAGCGTAAATTACAAATATGCAGATTTGAAAGAAATGCTAAAGATTTATGATCCAACTATTCTCAAAGATGGTATAAATATTATGTCTGATGGCGAAGAAATATTTTATATCTCTAATCCTGCTTTAGGATTGTGGGCTTGGAGAGGTCTTTTTGAAAAAAATGTATAAGAATTAGTATGAAGGTATTTGGAAAGACGATTTCCAAAACGCCTAAAAAACTAACCAATAAAGTTTTTAAAATGAAAATCGAACTAAAAAAAGAATTTAAAAACGCTCTGATTGTACCAACAAGTATGGGCGTGCGTATTACACCTGTAAATGGGCAACCGGTTCATAGCAGCGACCTTTTTCAAATGTACGTTTCAAGTGCAGAAACAAATGTAGCAAGCATCTCTTCCTATCTCGGTCTTCCGGTTAAAGTGCTGACTACCTTTGTAAAAGACAGCCCTATTGCCAGAATGATTAAGGACAATCTTGGCCACAGACATATGTCTTACGAAGGAAAAGAAGTTGAGCAAGGTGGCCCTTGGGGTTATCGTCATCAGTTTAATATTGCGGACAGTGGATTTGGCTCGCGCGGACCAAGAGTACAAAACGATAGAGCCGGAGAAGTTGGCCGAACATTGAATGTAAAAGATTTTGATTTGGATCGGATATTTGGAGAAGAAGGCGTGCAAATTGTTCATCTATCTGGACTTATAGCTGCCTTATCGCCGGAAACCGGACAATTCTGTTTAGAGTTAGCACGTACTGCCAAAAAACACGGCACACGAATCTCTTTCGATTTAAATTACAGAGCAACATTTTGGAAAAACAGAGAAAATGAACTTTCCAAAATTTTTGCAGAAATAGCAGGCGTTTCTGATATTTTGGTTGGAAATGAAGAAGATTTTCAGCTTTGCTTAGGAATTAAAGGACCTGAAGCTGGAGGAAAAGAAATTGGTGCTCAGATCGACAGTTTTAAAGTGATGATTGGGAATGTAAAAAAAGCCTATCCAAATGCTTCTGTTTTCGCTACTACACTTCGTCAGGTAATTAGCACGAATTCACATCTTTGGGGCGCTATTATGTTAGAAGGCGACAATTGGCACGTTGTTGAACCCAGAGAAATTAATGTGCTCGACCGGATTGGTGGTGGCGATGGATTTGTTGGCGGCATGCTGTATGCTATTTTAAAAGGTTGGGAAGCTGAAAAATGGATACAGTTTGGCTGGGCAAGCGGTGCTTTGGCAACCACTTTTTTAACGGATTATGCACAACCTGCCGATGAAGATCAAGTCTGGAGTATATGGAAAGGTAATGCACGTGTTAAGAGATAAGTAGAAATGATTAAGATTGTAGCTGATGATAAAATCCCTTTTCTCAATGGCGCTTTAGAGCCCTTTGCAGAAGTGCTGTATTATCCTGGAAAAGAGATCAGTAATGAAATTCTGCGTAACGCAGATGCGCTGATTACTCGAACACGGACTCTTTGTAATAAAGAATTGCTCGATGGAACAAAAGTAAAATTTATCGCAACTGCAACTATTGGATTCGATCATATCGATACTCAATATTGTAAATCAAAGAATATACAATGGACAAATGCTCCAGGATGTAATTCTGCTTCTGTGATGCAATATATTGCTTCAGCATTGGTTCGGCTTTCTATAAAATACGGATTCAATTTTTCTGAGAAAACAATTGGAATAATTGGCCATGGAAATGTAGGTTCAAAAGTGTCGAAATTAGCTTCTGCATTAGGTTTTCGTGTATTAGTAAACGATCCACCGTTGCAAAGAGCAGGTCTTTTAGAGAAGCATGTTTCATTGGACGAAATCAAGGAAAAAGCAGATATTATTACTTTTCATGTACCTCTCAACAAACAAGGAATTGATAAAACTCTTCATTTGGTTGATCAAAATTTCTTAAATACGCTAAAACCTTCAACCATTCTAATCAATAGTTCGCGTGGTAATATAGTGGATAATAATGCTTTAAAAGAGGCTTTAAAAAATAGGCGAATAAAAGGCGCCATTTTGGATGTTTGGGAAAACGAACCCAATATTGATATTGAATTACTGGATTTAGTCGATTATGCAACGCCTCATATTGCAGGCTATTCAGCAGATGGAAAAGCAAACGGAACAGCCATGAGTGTGCAAGCGATTAGCGATTTTTTTGGTTTTGGATTAAAAAACTGGTTTCCGGCTAATATTCCTGCACCTTCAAATCCTTTTCTTGTCATAGATTATCATGAAAAAACAGAGATGGAAATATATTCGGAAGCGATTTTGGCGACTTACAATATTAAGGCAGATGATGAGCGATTAAAAAAGTCGGTCGGAACTTTTGAAAAGCAGAGGGGCGATTATCCTTTAAGGCGTGAATTTGAAAATTATTTAATAAAATCGGTTTCAGAAAATAAGAAAGTAGAACAAAAATTAAAACAAATTGGATTTAAAATTATTTAGAAATATAATAAGTATATAAAAATGAATCAATTAGCAGATATTGGAATGATTGGTTTAGCCGTGATGGGCGAAAACTTGGCATTGAATATGGAAGATAAAGGATTTCGAGTAGCACTTTTCAATCGCACAGTCCTTGGTGCTGAAGAAGGAGTGGTTGATCGTTTTGTAAATGGGCGTGGCCAAGGAAAGAATTTTATTGGTTCCAAAGACTTATCCTCATTCGTTAGAAGCATTCAGACGCCTCGCAAAATAATGATGATGGTAAAGGCAGGAAACCCGATAGACGAATTAATTGAGCAATTGATTCCAATGCTTGATAATGGGGATATTCTAATTGATGGTGGAAACACACACTTTCCAGATACCAATAGAAGAACAAAATACCTTGAGCAAAAAGGAATGCTTTATATTGGAACCGGTGTATCGGGTGGCGAAGAAGGAGCGTTAAACGGTCCTTCTATTATGCCAGGAGGTTCTAAAGCAGCTTGGGCTGAAGTAAAACCTATTTTTCAAGCAATTGCTGCAAAAGTTGGAGATGGTGAAGTTTGTTGCGACTGGGTAGGAGAAAACGGCGCCGGACATTTTGTTAAGATGGTGCACAATGGAATTGAGTATGGCGATATGCAACTTATAACAGAAGTTTATCAAATTATGAAAAATGTTCTGAATATGTCGGCCGACGAGATGCACCTCGTATTCAAAGAATGGAACGAAGGTGAATTGGACAGCTATTTAATTGAAATTACTCGAGATATTCTTACCTATAAAGATGAAGATGGTAAACCATTAGTAGATAAGATTTTAGATACTGCCGGACAAAAAGGAACCGGAAAATGGACAAGTATTGCTGCACTTGATTTAGGTGTTCCTCTTACACTTATTGGAGAAGCCGTTTTTGCACGCAGTCTTTCTTCTCAAAAAGAAGAACGTGTTCATGCTTCCGGTATTTTAAAAGTTCCCACAGTTCCTTTTGAAGGCGATAAGGCTCAATTACTTTTAGATTTAAAAGAGGCTTTATATGCTTCAAAAATTGTGTCTTATGCTCAAGGTTATGCTTTAATGAAAGCTGCAGCAAAAAAATATGGTTGGAATTTGAATTATGGAGGAATTGCAATTATGTGGAGAGGTGGATGTATCATTCGCTCTGCATTTTTAGATAAAATTAAAGAAGCTTACGAAACAAATCCTGAACTAGAGAATTTGCTGCTTGATCCATTTTTTACAAACACTATTTTGAATGCGCAGAAAGCGTGGCGAAGAGTGGCTTCTACAGCAAGTTTGCAAGGCATTTCTATTCCAGCTATTTCATCGGCATTAGCTTATTTTGATGGTTATCGTACAAGCAGATTACCTGCTAACCTATTACAAGCACAACGCGATTATTTTGGAGCGCATACCTACGAAAGAACAGATCGCCCTCGTGGTGAGTTTTTTCATACTAACTGGACAGGAACAGGTGGAAACACAGTTTCAACTACTTACAATGCCTAATTAGTTGAAAATATAAATTGATTAATAATTATTAATATCATGAGTATAACTATAATTTTATTAGATCATTTTAGGAAATATATATCGAGCTATTTACTTGATATTATGGCGATTGGGTTTGTTTATTTTATTCCTACTTTATCGCATATGACCGGCGTGCCGTTTTATTTATTTGAACCTATGCGGGTGTTTATAATTCTTGCATTATTGCATTCAAATAAGACGAATGCTTATGTTTTAGCATTGACATTGCCATTATTCTCATTTGCAATAGCATCACATCCCTTATTTCTGAAATCCATAATAATGACCCTTGAGTTGGGGTTAAACGTGTATTTGTATCATTTGTTTGTAAGTAAAAAGATGGCAAATTATCAAGCAATTGTTGTTTCGGTAATTAGTAGTAAGTTGGTATATTATTTTTTGAAATTTTTACTGATTCACTTTCTTTTCCTTCAATCTAATTTGGTATCAACACCTTTTTATATACAGTTTATTACACTTTCCGTTTTTGGACTTTATGCATTTATATTGCTTCGAAACAGAAAGATTTAATAATTGATTGAATTATATTTTAATTAGCAAAGAACAGTTCTGAGTTAAATCTGATTGACTTGAAAATAAATTTATTTACAAAGTTACAACTTTGTGAATATTACACTAATTAGAGATTTTCTTATAAAAGACAATTATCTAGGATATTTGGATAAATTATCTTTTCATAATTTATGACTTAATCAAATGAAAGGATGCCTCCGGATTATTTGTCAATATGTATTACCCTTTATAAAAAGGCAATTTTACAATTACAGCTTTTAAAAGTTTATTACGAATTTTAATGTAAATTTCAGTACCAAGTTTATGATAACCTGCATTAACATAACCCATTCCAATAGCTTTGTCAAGCGATGGAGATTGAGTTCCTGAAGTTACTTCGCCGATTGTATTTCCAGCAGCATCACAGATTTCATAATGCTGACGCGGAATTCCTTTATCAATCATTTCAAAGGCTTTTAAATAGTGTTTAAGACCATTTGCTTTTTGTTTTTCCATAAAATCGCGATCGATAAAGTCTTTACCATCAGCAAATTTGGTAATCCAACCAAGTCCGGCTTCAATTGGAGAAGTGCTGTCGTTGATATCGTTTCCGTACAAACAAAATCCCATTTCCAAACGCAAAGTATCTCGAGCTCCCAAACCGGCAGGTTTTATGCCAAATTCTGCTCCTGCTTCCATCACTTTTGTCCAAAGTTTTACAGCATCTTTGTTTTTAATATAAATCTCGCAACCTCCTGATCCAGTATAACCTGTAGTGGAAAAGATAACATCTTGAATACCTGCAAATTCAATTTGCTGAAAAGTATAGTATTCCATATCAACAACATTGGCAGAAGTTAGTTTTTGCATAGCTTCCAATGCTTTTGGGCCTTGAATGGCCAATTGACTGAGCTCATCTGAAGCATTAATTAATTCAGTTCCAATTTTTAAATTAAAAGCTTTGGCTTGCTCAACACACCAGTTCCAGTCTTTATCAATATTGGCGGCATTTACTACAAGTAAATAATCATCTTGGGCAAATCTATAAACAAGCAAATCGTCAACAATTCCTCCTTTGCCATTTGGAAAACAAGAATATTGAACTTTACCATTGCTTAAAGCTGCAACATCATTCGATGTAATTTTTTGTAAAAAATCTAGAGCTATTGGACTTTTTGCCCAAAACTCACCCATGTGAGAAACATCAAAAACGCCAACGGCATTTCTAACTATTTCATGTTCAATTCTTAATCCTTCATATTGTACAGGCATAATAAAACCTGCAAAAGGAACCATTTTAGCTCCAAGTTCTTCATGGATTTGTGTAAAGGCGGTAGTTTTCATATGTAAAATGTTAGAATACAGCAAATTAAATTCAAAGGTTCTTTTAAAAAGGAATTTTTTTAAAGCAGCACAAAAGTACAAAACTCTTATCAGAAAAGAGTTTGTTTTCAGGAAAGATATTTCCCGAGACTTCTAATTTTTAGTAATTCAAAATAGCGGACTCAAAAAAACATTTTATATATTGAATATCAATCTTGAATGTTCTTTTTGATAATGTGAGTTAATATTAAATTCCAAACGCCGCAGACTGCGGCGTTTGGAAAGTATTTATTATTTTTTTAATAAATCGCGGATTTCACCTAATAATACTTCTTCTTTTGAAGGTGCAGGTGGAGGCGCAGGTGCTGCTTCTTCCTCTTTCTTTTTTGTCGTATTCATTGCTTTAATCATCATAAAGATTGCAAAAGCAACAATTAAAAAGTCAACAGTTACCTGAATAAAGTTACCATAGTTAATGCTAACAGCTGCAATAGCTTCTCCTGCTTGATTTACATAAGCATCGTTTATAATAAATTTGAAATCTGTAAAATTTACACCGCCCAAGAGCAAGCCTAAAGGAGGCATAAGCACATCACTCACAAAAGAGGCTACAATTTTTCCAAAAGCAGCACCAATAATAATACCTACTGCCATGTCAACCACATTGCCTTTCATAGCAAAGGTTTTAAATTCTTTAATCATTCCCATTTTATTAAATTTAAGTTATACAATAAATTAGTTTTCAGATCGAAAGTAATAATAAATTATGAATTGGAAAACTTTTGTAATTCTTAAAGCTTTTTTCTGGATGGATTTTTTTTAAATCAATTTATTTCTAGCTTTGACAGATTATTAATTAACCAATAACTAAAACCTAAAAAATGAAACATTTTTTCAAGAAAATTGTGTTTTTGTTTTCTCTTTCATTGATTGTAATACCGACAGTGAGTGCACAAAAATACAAAACGGCAAAAGCAGCATCTCAGGCTCTTTCTGCCATAGCACAAACCAATACATCTAAAGTTAAAGTGCATAAACTTGCACAAACTTTTGGTGGAAATCAAATTAGTATTTACGAATTTGGTACTGAAGTAGGTGATAAACAAAAGATTAAGCCTGCCATTTTTGTGATTGCGAATACTGAAGGAAATGTACCTTTAGCTACCGAAGCGGCTTTATTACTGGCAAACGAGCTGTTGAAAACTGAAAATTTAGAACGCTTCACCTGGTATTTAGTACCGGTATTAAATGCTGATGCTTTAGATCATTATTTTGAAAATCCTTTATGGGACAACACAAGAAATACTCGTCCTTATAATGATGATATGGACGATGCTATTGATGAAGATGGCCCTGACGATTTAAATAGTGATGGTTTTATCACACAAATGCGTGTTGCTGATCCATTGGGAATGTGGATTCCTGAAGAAACTGATGCTCGTTTTATGCGCAGAGCAAATACAGCCAAAGGCGAAAAAGGAATATACAAATTATATACCGAAGGCATTGATAATGATGGTGATGGAGCCTTTAATGAAGATCCAAAAGGTGGAGTGAATAGTGGAATAAATTTTCCGCATTTATTTAAATCAAATACTTCAACCGGCGGTGCATGGTCAGGCTCTGAACCTGAGGTTTATGAATTGATGAAATTTATATTTGCTCATCCTGAAATTGCTGCTACTTTTACTTTTGGTTCAACTGATTTTTGTATTCAAGCACCTGAAGGTGGCCGTCGTGGCAGTGCCGATTTAAATAATATTCGCATTCCCAGACGTTTTGCAGAATCTTTTGGTGCTGATCAAAGCATAACATATACAATGGATGAAGTGATGGAAATGGCAAAGCCAATGGCTCCTGAAGGTATTGAACTAACTCCGGCTATGGTAGCAGGTTTTTTAGGGTTAGGTGCAGCGGTAAATCCTTTAGACGAAGACTTGAAATTTTATAACGAACTAATCAAGCAATATAAAGACTTTCTAAAAGCAAAAGGTTTTGATACCGAGCGTCTGGCTTCTGAAAAAGCTAAAGACGGCTCTTTCGAATTGTGGTCGTATTATCATTTGGGAATTCCCACTTTTAGTATGAACTTTTTTACGCTTCCAAAAGCTAAAAAAGAGACTATAGAAACAGCAAGTGGAATTAGCACTGAACAAGTTGAAAAAATGAGTTCAGATGATTTTGTTGCTCTTGGAGAAGAAAAAATCGCATTGTTTCTTAAAGAGAATAACGCACCTGAACGATTTTCTGCCGGAAGATTAATAGAAATGGTAAAAGGTGGACAATTTTCTCCTGCACAATTAGTTAGCATGATAAAAAAAATGCCTAAACCTGAAAAAGAAGGCGAACTTGATGAAAAAACCAAAGCTTTTATTGCTTATGATAGTGAGGTGTTAAAAGGCGGTGGTTTTGTTAACTGGACTAAGTTTGAACATCCAACTTTGGGAACCGTAGAAATAGGCGGAGAAAAAGCTTATGTTGAAACTACTCCTTCTTTTGAAGAAGCTGATAATCTTATTAATACACAATTGCCTTGGATATTCGAAATTGCTAAAAAACTTCCTCAATTAAGCATTTTAAAAACTGAAATTGAAACAATTTCATCTGATATCTTTAAATTAAGTGTTTGGATTCAAAATAAAAATTATTTGCCGTTTCCCACAGCTATGGGTACTCGAAATGGAACGCCGGCACCGGCAATTCTTCTAATCGATGGCAAAGAACTTGAGTTTTTAAATGGAAAAGCAAGAACACCAATTATTAAAGTCGATGGATTAGAGACCATTAAGCTAACCTATATGATTCAGGCCAAAAAAGGAACAGAGATTTCCTTAAAACTGGAAAGCAAATTCGCAGGTTCGGATAAAGCTCAGTTGACTTTAACCAAATAACAGAAATAAATGAATTTTGACAAAGCAAAAAAATTAGAAATGATACGTAAACATAAAAATATATTCATATTCCTGCTGCTTTCCGCTATTTTTATTGGAAATGCAGTGGCTCAAAAAACCGAAGTTCCTTTGCGATTCGATCATTATTATACTTATAATCAAGTTGTTGATGCAGTTAAATCATTAAATAATGCCTATCCGGATTTAGCAAAAGCAGTAGTTGTTGGTAAAAGTGAAGAAAATCGCGAAATCTGGGCTTTGGAAATTAATAATCCAAAAACCGGAAACGCAAGTGAAAAACCCGGTGTTTATGTCGATGCAAATATTCACGGTAACGAAATTCAGGCAGGAGAAGTTGCTCTTTATTTTGCCGATTATCTTTTGAAAAATTATGGAATACTAAAAGATGTAACTGAGGTTGTTGATCGTAATGCATATTACATTATTCCAATCGTAAATGTTGATGGCCGTTATCATTTTATGGCCGATGGCAATACCGCAAGTAGTAACCGCTCTTTGCGCATTCCTAAAGACGATGATAACGACGGATTGTTTGATGAAGATATGTACGATGACCTTGATGCTGATGGAAATATTTGCCAGATGCGCAAAAAGGTTGAAGGTGGAAATTACAAACTCGATTCTGAAGATCCTCGAATTATGGTTCGCATCAGAGATGGCGAAAAAGGTGATTATGTATTGCTTGGCCAGGAAGGAATTGATAATGATGGAGATGGTAAAATTAATGAAGATACTGAAGGTTATGTTGATCCAAATCGTAACTGGGGCGCAAATTGGCAACCCAATTATGTTCAGCGAGGTGCCGGCGATTTTCCATTCGAAGGTGTTGGTTTAAAAGCAATTGCCAATTATATTGGAGAACGCGAGAATATCATTATTGTTTATGCTTTTCATAACAATGGCGGAATGTATCTTCGTGGCCCAAGTACAAAAGAAGGTGGCCCTTTATTAGCAGCCGATATTGCTGTTTATGATGTTTTAGGCAAAAATGCCGAAAAAATGGTTCCGGGTTATCGTTATTTAATCTCTTGGAAAGATTTATACTCCACGTATGGCGATTTCACCGATTTTACTTACGATGCTTTTGGCGCATTTGGTTTTGTTGGCGAATTGTTTCAACGCGAAACTGAAACTTATACCTCAGAAACCAAGAAAGAAGCTCCTGCAGAAGGTGTTAGTCGTCGCGAAAATTATCCACGCGAACGTGAATTGTTGGAGTTTAACGATCATTTGGCTCATGGAAGTATGTTTAAGGAATGGACACCATATAAACATCCTGTTTATGGTGATATCGAAATTGGAGGTTGGATTAAGTACAGCTCGCGTATGCCGCATACTTTTATGTTGCCTGATTTGGTGCATCGTAATGCTTCGGCAGTTATTTATGCAGCATCTCAAACTCCTGATGTGAGTATGGAAATATTTAAAAATGAGGAGATTGGTAAAAATTTACATAGAATATATGTTCGTTTACGTAATAGTAATGCCATTTCTTCGATGACCGCAAAAGCTGTTAAAGAAAAATTGTATCCGCAAGATATGCTTAAAGTTAGTGGAGCTAAAGTTGTTGCCGGTGGTAAATTAAACAATGAATACACAGCCGATATTCAATTTAAAGAGTATAAGCCTGAGATTCAATTCCTTACTGTTTCAGGCTATGCTACAGTTGAATATGCTTTTATTATTGAAGGAAAAGGCGATGTAGAATTTAGCTACGAATCGCGCAAAGCGAGGAATGTAAAGCAAAGTATTAAATTGTAAAATATTAAGTCAGGGTTTCACGCCAACCATATATCCGCAAGAGTATTGCTAATTATCTGATAGTCATCTGATGACTAAAAAGACAATCGTTAATACAAATAGCTGGTTTTCAATCAGTCATCAGATGACTTGCGTATTTAAAGTCTAAGTGAAGCCCTGACTATTAAACAGCCTCATCTTTTTGTTCTTCTCTTTTCGCTCTCTCCTCCGGCGTTTTAACGCTTACAGCTCTAAAAACACTATCTTTTCCAAAGCGTAAACGTATTTTATCCATCGCCTGATACAAATCGATGCGTTCCGGAATATCGTCAAAAAGATCGAGTTGTTGTTGACCCTGAATGAGTTGACTAAACCTAACACCAATTAATCGTATAAGCATTCGGCGTTGGTAAAGTTTATCGAAAAGCTCCGTAGCCGTTTTAATTAAAACATGGTCTAAGGCTGTGTAGGGAATGCGTTGTTGCAGACTGTGAGTATCAAAGTTAGAATAACGGATTTTTACGCTGATAACACCACTTAGTTTTTGCTGTTTGCGTAATTCAAAAGCCAGTCGCCCTACCATGCCAATA
>CAZTST010000029.1:16510-20260 GCA_964616585.1 uncultured Draconibacterium sp. | reverse complement strand
AATTGATTTTGGTAAAATATCATTGTCGTAAACCGCTTTAACAGGATCTGTAATTCTCCAATAAATTGAAGCATTTGCATCAATCGTAACATTATCAAGAGTTTGGCATTGCCTAGGTGGTGTGTCTGTTTGTTGCTCAGATAATTCGATAATATAGCCGTTTTTGTTAGCCGCGCCATTCCATTCATGAACATATTTAATGCTTTCAATTATTGGTAATATGTAACGTAGTCCGTCTCTTTGAACTCTGGAATGTTTACCAAACCTTTGAATCAGAACTACATGGTTCTGAGGAATTGTGTAAATTAAAGCCATAATTTTTAGTTTTTAGATTATTAATTTATTCGATTTTGTATTTAAAATATTGTACTTATCTCCAACTGCAACTTCTTTATCTGTTTCAAATTGATATAGTTCGTCGTTAACAGAAATAAACTTCTCACCTTCCACTTCTTTTATCACACCTTCTTTCCCAATAAATCCTTCAATTCCACCTATGTGTTTTCTTGGAGATATTAATTTATCGTTTAGTTTTTCTATCACTTTTCTCCAGATAGTATAATGAAAGATAACAAGTGCAAACCAGATTAATACACCAAATAAAATTTGATAAAGCAATGACATATTAATTGCTTTTGCCAAAGTAAAGGTTAGTAATATATATGCCAAATGTGTAGGGAAATCGGATACGAAAAATATATCCACTAGTATCAGAATTATTGCCGATACAATTAAAATTTCATTTAGTGTCATTCCAAATATTATCATAACTCAAGGTTTTTATTGCGTATTTATTGAATACCAAACAAATAATAATGTTTATTACACCTTCTTAGACAGCCTTTTATTAAGGATTATAATTAGTAACTTTTCCATTTGCATCATAAATAACCAAAGTACCGGCCGGAACATTAACAATCCGATTATTCGACAGAATCATAGAAATTGCATTTGCAACAGTTCCCTGATACAAAAAACCATTTGGATTTAGCTTTATTTGTGTTCCTTTTTTGAAATTATATGTTTTACCACCCACAACTGTAATTGGATGATCATTGGCAAGATAACCTTCGTAAACATACCCGTCCGGATTGAATTTTACCTGAGTTCCGGCCATAAACTTAAAAGCTTTACTACCGCCAACTACTGTAAAAGGATGATCGTTGGCAATAAAACCTTCATACACACAGCCATTTTGATCGAATTTCACCCAGTATCCGGCTTTAAAAACTACAGCTCCTCCCCGAACATATTGAAGAGGATGATCTACACCTAAAACGCCTTGAGTTACATATCCATTATTATCAAGAACTACTCTTCCTGTCTGAAAATAAACATTGCGATGCTGGGTCGTTGTTGTATAAACTTTGTTTTGAGAAACAGCATCAATGCTGAAGAAAATAGATGCGATAAATATTATTAAGAAAATGCGCATATTAGTTTTCATAATTTTAAATTTAGATGATTATTAATTGTTCTTAAATAAGATATTACTTATTGATAATTAGCACTATAACAATTCATTATTTCCTTTTTATGCCTTTTTAGGATTACCTTAAATATGTAAGAGTATCACTTAATAAGCTGATAGTCATCAGATGACTAAAAAAACAGTCATCGGATGACATGTGGATTTTAGGCATTAAAAAATATTTCCTATTTTTCCTGACTTTGCCTTTTTAACCAGGGTTTCTGATGGATAAATTAGTATTTCGACTCTTCGGTTTAATGCTCTGTTTGCAGCAGAATTATTATCAACTTTAGGTTGAGATGAGCCGTGTCCAACTGTTGAAAGTCTTTCCGTTTTAACTCCTTTTGAAATTAAAAAAGATGCTACACTTTTTGCTCTATCTGCCGACAATGTTTGATTAAAATTTGCATCACCGGTATTGTCGGTATGACCTTCAACAAGAATTTTTGTATCGGAATACCTATCCAAAACTGTTGCCAATTTTGTAATATTTGCTTTTGCCATTATTCCCAAATCAGCTGAGTTTAAAGCAAATAGAACGCCTGATTCAAAAGTAACCCTGATCATTTCTGTTTCTTTATCAATAGCTGCATTTTCCAGCTCTTTTGATAAATTACCCAATTGCACATCCATGTATTTGTCGATACGTTTTCCTGCTTTTCCACCAATTGCTTTAAAGATTCCCGGTTTTTCACCATCGCCTTTGGTTATTTTTTTTACTGTTTTGCAACCGCTTACTAAGCTTATTGCTATAAACATGACAACTAAAATTTTTACTATTTTCATCGTTTTCAGTTTTTGGATTTGATTATCATATTAAATTTCATTTGAGAGTTTCCCAATAACGTCTTTCATTTTCTGTAGAGTGACTCTGAATTGTTGATCCTTACAATTAGAATAAGCTTGATTTACATAGCCCGAATAAACTTTCAACCAATTTTTTGCACTTTGTTTATTCGACATTCTAACGGCATAATCCATTTTTTCCAGAGCAATAAGTGCATGAGTTGCCTGTGTAACTGCTAATATATCTGCCAGAGAGCCATCACTATACAAAGCTTGTTGTAGTTCCGGAAGAGCCGATATTGCTTTTTGCTTCATTCCTGAAAGATCGCCCTGATTCATATATTGTAATGCCAAATCAATTTTTTGAATTGCATTTGCATATATTTTTTTGGCATCTGCCTGATTGATTCTTTGTGGTGATTTTATTTGAATAAAGCTCTTTCCTGTAATCTGACCATTTAGTATAAACTCCGCTGTATATTTTCCCGGATTTATTGGTGCATCGTACGAAATTAAAGTCGCATCGAAATAACTTGCTTTTGGAACAACGCTGTATCTTCCAACATTAATAGGTTGCGTTTGATCATTTAAATACCAATTAACAACGAGAGGCGTATTTTGGCTCACATTTACTGCACATCGCGCAACCAAAGAAGCATCTCCATATTCAAAGCTATTGTTTATCAGTACTTCATGGAAATTATTATCAGGACTATTACAGATTTCTATTTTGTTGTTTGTATAATTATTTGTTGATGAATTAACTTTTGGTTTATTTGAAGATGAACCTGAATTTTCTTTCTGACTTTTTGTATTGCTTTGATTGTCTGTGCTTCCTGATGAAACGCCGGAAAATTGATTTTTCGAACTGCTTGCAGAATAATTACCTGAAGTATTTGGATTTGATTTTTGCAGTGATGAGTTTGCAATTATTTGTTCATGTTTTTGGATTTGAGAATCAAGATCTTTCCAAACGGCTGCTTTTCGACTTGCAGTATTGAATTTTGTTTGTTCCAACCTTTCTTCGTCCATTTTGGCAATCATTTTCTCGCCTGGAACCAAATATCCTATATCAGTACTATTTCTAATTTCAACAACACCTTCATATAGGAAAGTTTCGGTCGATTTATCTACATTAACAAGCATATCAAATTCTGTTCCTCTTACACCGCATACTGCCGTAGGGGTTATAATAAGAAATTCTCTTCCTTTTTTTTGAACACGAACATGAACATTGCCTCGTCGGATATAGAGCTGATATTCAGAGTAAAACTCCACTTCTGAACCGCCTAAAATAGCAAGGAAAGATTTATCACTAAAATAAGTTACCGATACTCCGGTTGCATCTTTAGAGGTTTTTATTTTATCTCCAGGATAAATATCAATAAATTTGTCTGTTATCACTTTCCAGTCACTTGCACCGGCACTTAAAAGACTAACCGTTCCTTTTCCTGTACTAATCGACATTGAACAAATATTCATATAGTTACCTT
>CAZTST010000029.1:0-16500 GCA_964616585.1 uncultured Draconibacterium sp. | reverse complement strand
TACCTTTTGGAAGCTTGTTGATACTTTCTTGAAGTTTTTCGTTTTGCAGTTGAATCATCTGATCTTGCGCTTTGTTCCAAACTTCAGGTTTAATTTCTGCAAATTTTGCAACTGCCGGAGGCACTGGTTTTTTTGGTGCGTTAATTTTCTCGATTGTTTTTTGCAAATCGGAATTCGCTCTATTTTCCCTTAAAGCAAGCTCATAATATTTTTTAGTTTGCGTATCGCAGAAGGCTTTATTGTATTGATGTCCTCCCCACATAGCAGCTTTAGTAAGTTCGCGCCATGATTCTGCAATTTTTGTGTATGCTTGCGAGCGAACTTCTTCAGCATTCATTCCATCATAACCTTTAGTAATTGAGGAAACTGTATTTCCATATCGGCTTACTATGCTTCCTGCTGTATTAATAAAATCAACTTTGGCAACATTAGCGAACACGCGTTTGGCAAAACCGGAATGCGTATTAACCAAATCGAAAACCATTTGATATCGTAGTTTTAAATGATCTTGTTGATTGATTAATTGTTCAGCTTGTTTCAAATAATTTAGTGCTTCAAGTTTTGGATTAGTTGGATTTTGAGTTGTCCGTGAATTTTGACTATCTTCCCAATAAGGTTTATTGAAAGACTCATTGGCCTTTTTAAGCAATTCGTTGAATTTAGCTGCTGCTTCCTTATTAAAAGAAGCTACCATTTGTTGTTTTGCTTGAGCTTGATTATTTGTGGATGTTTGCTGCTTGGTTGATGTATTGGTATTTGTAGTTTGCCTGGTTGATGTATTGGTATTTGTTGCTTGTTTAGTTGAGATATTTGTGGCTATTGATTGTTGTTTCCTTGGTTCTCTACCGGCAATGTAAATATGAAAAACATCAATCACACATGGCGAATCTCCTTGTTTAAAATGATTGTGATTTGAATTAACAATAAAATTAAGATGTGTTATATCAGGTGTAATATCTTTTAATAACTCGCTTGCTTCGAATCTTGTCCTATTTCCTTGATATTTAGTAAACCAAACGCCCTTTTCATTACGCCAAATTATTTGAACATATTGTAAACTACCTGATAAAACTTTTAATTCTAAAATATCTGAATCACTCAATTTTTCAACTGCCAGAGAACAATAAGTTCCAACACCTTTGCCGTTATTCGTTATTTTGCCAACTATGTCTGTTTGTTTTGAATTTTGGTTGCTAAAAATATTTAATACTATATTTTCTCCAAAATATTCTTCATAAATATGTGGTTCCAAAACCCAATGAATATTGTTTGATATTTCAAACTTATAATCTAGATATTCCAACTTATCATTACTTAGTGATACAAACAAAAACCGCTCTGAATTAGAAGAATTTATAATTGAAGGGAAATATATCAGAGCTATTAATAAAATTAGTTTTATTGTTTTCATGCCTTTATATTTAAGAGAATTGCTAATAATCTGTATTCATCAGATAACTTAAAAAAAATCTGTACCACAAATAAAGGTTTTCAATTAGTTATCTGATGAATGCTAATAAATTGGGCAGATAATTTATCGAATTTCAAAAGTTTTAACCAAAGGGTCTTTTCCTTCAACCATTACCTGTATTACAACTTCGTAATCTCCGGCAGGCCATCCGTTATTTGGACGCGAAAGGCTGGAATGAACATCAAGATCTGAGCCATTTGTTCCTGAATTCAAAGTTACATTGTCGATTTCAAATTTTGTCTGTCCATAATAATACCAGGTAAACTGAATATCAGTACTTTCAGGTGCATTTTTTAATTTACAGCTGGCATAAATTTCTGCAGGATTACTCGTAATAACAGAATTATCTGAATCACAAATATTTCCATTCATAGATGTGCAAATTTTTGCATCAGTAACTTTTGCTGTTGAAAACTCACAACCACCTGTATAAACTATTATAGCTATAAGTGCTACAATAAAAATTAATAAATAATGTCTCTTTTTCATAATAATTTTTCTTTAAAAAGGTTATCAAATCTGATTTATTTTAATTTATTTTTCGTTTAATTTTTCTTAAAATACATAGTTACGTCACCACCTTGACTTATTAATTCGTTGCCTTTTATTTTGTAAGTACCGCTAGAACTGCCGCTTATATGTTTTGTAGTTAATAAATCTCCATCCACACTCCATGTTCCTTCATGTCCGGTACGATAATTCCCTTCTTTAAGCTCGTGCTCATCTACATATGTGCCATCCTTATTAAAGTCGAGATACCAATAGTTTAAAAGATCCCGACCATCGGAACGTTTGTAAAAAACATAACGTCCTGAAATATCACCTTTTTTGGCTTTGATTTTTTTGGGCTTTGCATCAGGCTCATCATAATTATCATAGTCAAAAATAATTTGGACTTTTCCTTTTACTTGACTTCCTTCAAACAAAATCTTTTCGTCATTTTGACTTATATTTTGTGAGGAATTATTTTCACCCCATGCATTTTGATTATCGGTATTGTCAGTAACTACGAAACTTTCGCTATGAATGATTTGTCCAACAATAGAAAATTCGACATGATAATTTCCAAGCGGCCAACCATCATTGGGTTTAGATAAAAATGCATTGCTGCTTCCATTTGCATCATATCCCGGAAATTCGTAAAGCGATTCAGCTATTTTATATCCATTTTGATCAAATATCCATGCTATTGTAAGAGTATGACCATTTGCAGCTTCACCGACCCAATCAAAAACGATATAAATATTTTCTGTTTGAGGATTGAAACGTGTAGTTTGATTTAATAAGTTGGTTTTTCCCGACAAAGCATCGCCCATTCTGACATTTAAAATTTCAACTCCTCTAAAAGGCTCTATGCCGTTGTTCGCGGCATCGCTTATTCCACCTAAGCCACTTTCTTGTCTTGCTAAACCACCTAAACCGCTTGAAGTTTCTTCAATATTTGACTTTCTTTCATATCCCGGAATAACAAATGAATTAAGAATAGATCTTACATCTTTTTCATAATAATCGGTCATGCTTGTAGGTATAATTACACTTATAGCATATCCTTGTCCTTTTTGAATGGCATAAAAAACACTAATTCCTATATCTAATCCATTGTCTGATACTAAATAAGTTCCATTTTTCCCCGGTATTCCGTTGACTGAAGTTTTGTTGATTAGTTCTATTTTTTGACAACCTTTTGGCAGATAATTTTCTTTATAAACTTCTGCCAGCAAATCCAATGATAAACCTGCATCGGCTTTAAACGATCGTAATTGGATAAAAGCCATTTCATCCTGACTAAGAAAGTCATATACTTTATCGGTTCCATCCATCGCAATATTTGATTTCCAATTATCGGGAATACTGATTTTGAATTTATACTGTTTATCATCAAAATCTTTGGCTACAACTTGAAGAGCCAACAGTATAAAAATGACCGTCAGACTTAATAAATATTTTCTATTTGTATTCATTTTTTAAATTTTATAATTTATTACTATTTCACTCTACTACATTGTACATTAACCCATCCTGTATTTGGAGTAAAGACTCTTATACTCATTTCATTACCGATAAGAGGATAATTGTAGTTAATCACATATTTACCCTTATTTTCCCAGCTTAGTGTTGCATCGATACCGCATTCACCTTGTCCAACAATATGCACCTCGCTGTTTCCTTCTCCTTGAGTCATATTATATCTATAATCAGGAATATTGGCGCTGCTTCCTGTCCATTTAATATATTTTTCGTTAAGGAATACTTCACCCAACATGTTATAGCATTTATAAGTTGCACTACCCCAGTCTCCTTCTTTCCATTTCCATCCGGCAATGTTAGGTAGCGGCAGTCCCATTTTTGAAGAAGAAGTATTAGCTTGATTTGCATTACCGCCGTAACTTCCTAATCCACCGGTAGGTTTCTTTTGCTCTGCAAT
Organism: uncultured Draconibacterium sp.; assembly: GCA_964616585.1. GTDB lineage: Bacteria > Bacteroidota > Bacteroidia > Bacteroidales > UBA12170 > UBA12170. The sequence goes on along the minus strand of CAZTST010000029.1, from coordinate 12,604 downwards.
ATTTGAATTTTGCTCAAATCCGGTAATAACGAACGATTGAGTAATTCGTTTTACTTCTTCTCCTTTTTGAGCAATCATATTAGATGGTATCATTGCACTAAGAACATAACCAATATTGTTTTGAACAGTATAGAAAGCGGCCATATTCACTAAGGTTCCATTGTAATTTAAAGTATAAAGACCTTGTTTTCCCGGAATTCCATTTACTGAAGTATAATTGCTAAGACTTTGTTTATTAGTTCCGGCCGGAAGATTAGATTGCTCATATACTTGAGCTAATAATTCAGTTGTAACTCTACCATCAGCTTTAAATACTCGCAATTGAATAGCGGCATTCTCATCTGCGCTGTAATAATCATAAACTTTATCCGTACCATCCATATATGATTTTTTGATCCAATTCGACGGAACGTTAATTTTAAATGCGTAAGTATTATCTATTTGCCATTGCGCAAAAGCAGTACTACTTATAAAAGCTAAGATTATTGTTAATGCAATTCCTTTTAGCGTTAAATGTTTCATTTTTTAATTTTTTAAATTAATTGTTATACATATTAAACTTATAGCTTTTATACAAACACATCTAAAAACCGATATAGAGCACATTAAATACTCCGTCTTTTTCGAGGAAGCCAAACGGAAATTTATTTTGTGCTTTTTTTTGTTTTATATCATTATTCATGGTATATTCGCTCTGATAACCTTTTAGTTCCCAACCAGTTGCGGTAGAACTTACAACTTTTACCAAAAGAGCATAATAAACGCTGCCATGCAATGTTATACCTACGGGAATATAACCTTGATCTAAATAGGGACTAATATTACGCGATACCTCGTTTAGGTTTTGATTCGATTCTACTAATTGCCAAGCTGTTGCATTAGTTGCGCCTTTTATATACAGACAATAAAATTTTGAATTGTCGGAAGAAATTCCCATTGGGAAAAAACCTTCGTTTTGCATTTTTGATGTTATTCCGGCTGAAATCTCTTGTGAATTTCCATACCAGTCAATTTTCCATGCCTGCATTTGATATAAATCCTGATTTATATACATTATTTTGAGGGTATTTCCCGTTACATTTAAGCCAACAGGTGTTTTACCGGAAGCCATATCATTATCAAGTTTGCTTGAAAGCGACTGATCGTTAAGAGAGTAGGTTTTAAATATTACGTCTTGAGAAAAAACTGGTGTCACAATAATTCCCAGGATAATCCAAACTATCAGAAATTTTAATTTTGTTTTCATTATCATAAGATTTATTTATTTTATTACTTAATTGAAAAGCTCTTAATTACTGATATTTTTGTTTCGTTCAAAAGAGAAATTTCCAATTCATATATTCCAATTGGCCATCCATTTAAAGGCTTATTTAAACTTGAATGCATTTTGATTGATTTGCCTTGACCACATTCTAACGAAGTTTCTTCAATAAGTACTCGACTGTCGCCAAGATAATACCACGAAACTTTTAGATTTTTTGCACCCGTAGAGCTATCAATAATGAAGGAGCAAAAAATAATTGGTGTGGAAATACTAAATAAAGGGCTGTCGGTAACACAGCCCTTTTCTTTAAGCGATTCACATAGTTTTACATCGACTATTTGTTTATCAGCTCGAGAACAGTGTAATGTTGCAATTACAATAACAACAATACTCCAAAGTAAAATTGCGAATCTTTGCATAACAGATATCTATAAATAATTAAATTTAAAATGTTGAATTATAAATTGTTAATTATTGAAGACTAACTGTCACACTCGCGGTAAGTTTGTTGGGTTTAAGATTAGGATAAATATAATAAGTACCGGCAATGAGTTGTGTGCCAATAGGTGTTTTATTATCCCAGAATTTAAAAACTATTTCGCTGCCTTTAACAATCCACAATCCTTCACAATCGCCTTCAATTTTGGTAATTGTCATGGTTTTGGCGATAGTTACAGGATTGCATTTAAGTTCTGCATTTTTGGCAGCGCTTCCTTTGGTTTGAGTTCCTGAAATTTGAACGAATTGTGCATTTAAACTTATCGTAAAAATCATAATGCTAAATAAAATCATCATTTTTTTCATAATATATTGTTTTTAAGATTTTGAAATACAAAAGTATATTGCCGCAAATAAGAATATGGACTATATGAGTAAGCGTAATGATTTAATTAGAATTCGTATCTCTAGTTTTAATTTAACTTTATCTTTGCTAAAAAATTTAATAATGAGATCAGGAAATCTTAAGAAATTTGAACGATATACTATTACATCGGCTTTGCCATACGCAAATGGCCCTATTCATATTGGACATTTAGCAGGAGTTTATGTTCCGGCCGATATTTATGCCAGATATTTACGCCTAAAGGGAGAAGCTGTTTTGTTTATTGGCGGTTCTGATGAGCATGGAGTTCCGATTACAATAAAAGCCAGAAAAGAAGGAGTTAGACCTCAGGATATTGTAGACAAATACCACGCTATTATTGAAAAATCTTTTCAGGATTTTGGAATTTCATTCGATATTTATTCGCGGACTTCGAATGAAATTCATCATAAAACAGCATCAGATTTTTTTGAAAAACTGTATAAAGATGGGAAGTTTATCGAACAGACTACTGAGCAATATTACGATGCAGAAAACAAACAGTTTTTAGCAGATAGATATATCACCGGCACTTGCCCACATTGTTCTTATGAAAAAGCTTATGGCGATCAGTGCGAAAGTTGCGGCACTTCTTTAAGTGCAACCGATTTAATAAATCCAAAATCGGCATTAAGCGGAAATGTTCCTGAACTTAAGGAAACAAAACATTGGTATTTACCTTTAAATGAATATGAGCCTTGGTTAAAAGAATGGATAGTTAAAGGCCATAAAAATGATTGGAGGCCAACTGTTTACGGTCAGTGTAAGAGCTGGATTGACAATGGTTTACAAGCACGAGCTGTTACTCGCGATTTGGATTGGGGCGTAAAAGTTCCTATCGAAGGTGCAGATGGAAAAGTGCTTTATGTCTGGTTTGATGCGCCCATTGGATATATATCTGCAAGTAGAGAATGGGCAAAAAAAACTGGTAATGATTGGGAAAAGTATTGGAAAGACGATTCTTCCAAACTCGTTCATTTTATTGGGAAAGATAATATAGTATTTCATTGTATTATTTTCCCTGCAATGTTAAAAGCTGAGGGTTCGTATATTTTGCCTGATAATGTTCCTGCTAATGAGTTTTTGAATCTCGAAAACGATAAAATTTCTACTTCTCGAAATTGGGCTGTTTGGTTGCACGAATATTTGGAAGATTTTCCTGAAAAACAAGATGTATTGCGTTATGTATTAACGGCTAATGCGCCAGAAACAAAAGATAATGATTTTACCTGGAAAGATTTTCAAGCAAAAAATAACAGCGAATTACTTGCCATTTTCGGAAATTTTGTCAATCGCACTTTAGTTCTTACTCAAAAATATTATAATGGAAAAGTTCCCGCCAAAAACATATTGAATACTTTGGATAAAGAAACGCTTGCAGAATTGGCCGGCTATCCTGATAAAATAGGTAACAGCATTGAGAATTATCGTTTTCGCGAGGCAGTTACCGAATTAATGAATTTGGCTCGATTGGGAAATAAATATCTCACAGAAACCGAACCTTGGAAAACTGTTAAAACGGATGGAAAACGTGTTGAAACCATTCTAAATATTGCACTACAGATTAGTGGGAATTTGGCGGTTTTATCAGAGCCTTTTTTGCCTTTTACCTCTAATAAACTAAAGGAAATGTTAGCTATGCCTAAAGAAACTGCTTGGAATAGAGCAGGAGCTGCTGATTTAATTTTGGAAAATGATTTATTGCCACAACCCGATTATCTTTTTGAACGAATAGAAGATGAGGCAATTGAAGCGCAAGTGCAAAAATTATTAGACACAAAAAAAGCAAACGAAGCTCAAATTATTCAATCTGTTCCGGCTAAAGCGAATATCAATTACGAGGATTTTGCAAAAATGGATATTCGTATAGGTACAATTTTAGAAGCGGAAAAAGTAGCCAAAACCAATAAATTACTCAAACTAAAAATTGATACAGGTATAGATCAACGTACTGTAGTTTCAGGTATTGCAGAATATTTTCAACCGGAAGAAATTATAGGTAAGCAAATTAGCGTTTTGGTAAATCTAGCTCCTAAAACACTTCGGGGAATTGAATCGCAAGGAATGATTTTAATGGCAGAAGATGTTGACGGAAGTCTGAAATTTGTTGCTCCCTTTTCTGCAACAAAAAACGGCAGCGAAATTAAATGAACATCCAAAAGCCTTAAATATGTAACATCTGTATATGCTTTAGGCATCGCTTTCTTTTTTAAAATATTCCATGGTTTATTATTTTTTTCTTTATCTATTTTTTAGTCAAAAGCTTTGCGCGTCCAATTATTTTTTATATTCGCACTAATTAATAACTAAAAAATCAATGAAATGAATAAAAAATTACTGCTTTTCGTAAGTTTATTTCTTGCAAGTACTTTTGCCTTTTCGGGAGGTTTGGTAACCAATACCAATCAAAGTGCTGCATGGACACGTATGTTAATTCGTGATGCATCTACCGGTATTGATGCTGTTTTCTATAATCCTGCCGGGTTATCAAAATTGTCTGATGGTTTCCATTTTTCAATTAACAATCAAACCTTATTTCAGACACAAAACATTACAAGTACATTTCACTATTTAAACGGACAGGCCTATGAAGGAACAGTTAAAGCGCCTGTATTTCCCGGTGTTTATGGTGTTTACAAAAAAGACAAGGTAGCTCTTTCTTTTGGATTTAATCCAGTGGGCGGTGGCGGAGGTGCTACTTTTGATAATGGATTACCATCAATGGAAATTCCTTTTGCCGGTTTAGTTCCTGCTTTAGGCGGAGCTTTAGCTCCATTAGGAGGTTCTGTATCAGGATACAATATGAATATGTTTTTTGAAGGAACTTCAGTGTATTTTGGTTTACAAGTAGGCGTTACTTATGAAGTAAATGATTGGCTTTCTCTTTATTTGGGTGGACGTTATATTATGGCTAAAAATACCTATAATGGTTACATTAAAGATGTTACCATTACTACTCCAAGCGGAACAATGGCTCCTGGAACATATGTTGGTGGGTACGCTACATCTGCTGCTGCAAATGCGGTTTTGGCAAATGGTGGTGGTGATGCTATTTCTCCGCTTATTGCTGGTTTTGGTTCAAGTTTTTTAGTTGCAAATTTACCAAGCTCTTATAGTGCTGGTATAATTGCAGGTTTACTGCAAATGGGCGTGCCTCAAGCTTCCATCAATGCAATGTCTATTGGTGTTGCACAAGCTACTTTTTATGGTATTGCTAGCCAATTAGAAGGTGCTGCTGCTCAACTTGGTGGTACAGCTGCTATTTTAAATGCTGTGACTGCTGATCAGGAAGCTGATGTTGTTCAAAAAGGTGATGGATTTACACCAATTATTGGTGCTAACCTTTCTTTTATGAACGATAAACTAAATATTGGTATTAAATATGAATTTTTAACCAGAATGAATTTAGTTGATGAAGTTGCTAATGTTGGTGGTAAAGAATTAGGTTTTATCGATGGTGTAAATTTGGCTACCGGAGCGCCTACTTATATGTTTGAAGATGGAAACCTTACAAATGCAGATATTCCTGCATTCCTTTCTATAGGTGCAGCTTATAAATTAACAGATAAGTTCAATGTTTCTGTAGGTTACCATACTTATTTTGATCAAGAAGCCGGCTGGGCAACTAATGATGATGGAGATGCAACTGTTGATGGAAACTTTATGGAATATGGTATTGGTTTAGAATATGCTCTAACTGAAAAATTCTTACTAAGTGCTGGTTATTTAGGAACTAAAACCAGTGCCACAGAATTTTATAATGATGATTTAAGTTATAGTCTTGATACTTTTACTATTGGTGGTGGCGGAGCCTTTAAACTGAACGATACATTTACGGCTCAGTTTGGTGCTTTCTATACAACATATAAAGATGATACTTTTGACAAATCTTATACACTAATGGGTAGCACAGTAGCTGTTCCTTATACAGAAAAGTACGAAAAAATGACTTGGGCTGTATCTGTAGGTTTAGATATTAGCTTAGGCGGAAAGAAAAAATAATCTCTTTCAAGATTAATTTAAAAAGCTCTGTTTTGCAGGGCTTTTTTTATGCTTGTTGCTTAATAGATAAGTTCAGGCAATCCGAGATCTTTGCAAAACTTATGCGAACCGTCATTTCGAGTCTGAACACCTAGAAAAAAGGCGCATAAAGTGATATGAAAAAGGCGAATGCCGAAAGTCGCTCAATGGTTTTCACAAAAGTTTCACATAGGTTTCTTCGTAAGTTGGCGTAGTACAAAATTGATTTTAAAACCTTATTTGTCAAAATAACCTTAGTAGCCTAATAATTCGAGTTAAAATTAAACCTTATTTCGACTAGGCTCAATGCTGGCATTACCTTGAATTACTGCAAATTAATACTTGTGTTGAGCAAGGTCGAAATAAGGTTAAATCTGTGGGAAATAACTTACCAACTAAGGTTTGTAAAAATAAAATAAGGTTTTATAATTGTTAATTCTTTAAAATCATCATAATACAATTAGCATTAAGAAATATTTTCCAATTTACTGTAAAAACAATAAAAGTTAAAATATTACAAAGATGATATACAACCTGTTATGTAAAGTTGTCATTGGTATCAGTCGGCTGACGGAGAGAAATCTTAACATTATGATTATTAGAATTATAACAAATTTTACATTCTATTCAGAATTACAGAGAAGAGGATTTTGCATAGGTATCAATCCATAAAATATCATCTATTTTTTTGAGCAGGTACTCATTTTATTCAAATTTATTACTAATAAATCATATTGAAGTATTAGATTTTGACATCTTTCCACTGCCAAATTGTCTATCACCTATAAAAAAATCATATTATAATTTTAAATCGCTTAAGTATCACCTTTGGCACAATTTCTGATAAGAATGCAGAAACGATATTTATAACATAAACAATATTAGAAATGGTATTACCAACAAATTTAAAACATTTTGCAACAGCGCAAGAAGTAACTGAAGTAATAAGCAAAACTGAAAACGTAATGGTTTGCGCAGGCCGCATGGGGCCCATGTGTATTCCTGTTTACGATGTTATGAAAACCCTTGAAGAATCAGGCGATTACGATCATGTTGATTTTCGCGATATGCTTTTCGACAGCCCCGAAACTGCCATCTTAAGAAATTTACCGGAATGTAGATCATTTATGGGTCTTCCATTTGTAGTTTACTTCAAAAATGGAAAAGTAGCAAAAGCTACCACCAGCATTCAGAATATGGATATGGTAAAAACCATTCTTGATAAAGAATTCGCAAAGTAATATCAATTTAGAAGTAGCTGTATAAAAAGGTGTAAAAACAAATTTCCACCTTTTTATTTAGCTTCTTTTATTTTAATACAAAAATGGAAAATACAAATTACGATGTTATAATTCTTGGTGGTGGTCCGGCAGGATTAACCGCCGGAATTTATTTGGCTCGTGCAAAAGCAAAAGCCTTAATAATCGACAACAGTATAATTGGCGGTCAAACTATTCTTACTCATGAAATTGCAAATTATCCCGGAATAGAAAGCACTAGCGGTTTTATGCTTGCCAATACTATGAAAAAGCAAGCTGAAAAATTTGGTTGTACTATTAAAGCCAATGTTAAAGTTGAGCTATTAAATGTAGAGGGCAATCAAAAAAGTGTTCGTTTGAGCAACGGCGAAACAATCAGTGCAAAAGCTATAATTTTAGCAACCGGTGGTCGTTCAAGAATGGTTGGAGTTAAAGGTGAAGAACAGTTCAAAGGAATGGGAATTTCATATTGTGCTACCTGCGATGGTGATTTTTTTACAGGAAAAGAAATTATTGTAGTCGGTGGTGGAAATTCAGCATTAGAAGAAGCCGTTTCTTTAACTAAATATGCAAGCAAAGTGACCATAGTTCATCAATTCGACCATTTCCAAGCCTTTCAACATGCTATTGACGAGGCGAAAGAAAATGAAAAAATAGATTTCATAATGGAATCAAAAATTACGGAATTTAGAGGTGATGGCGGTTTACAAGAAGTTGAAATAGAACATATTCCATCAGGAAAGAAAGAAATCAGAAAAATTGATGGAGCTTTTATTTTTATTGGTTATGAAGCTCAAACTGAAATTCTGCATGATACACAAGTTATACTAAACGACAGAAAAGAAATTTTGGTTGATGCCAATATGCAAACAAATATCGAAGGAGTTTTTGCTGCCGGCGATTCACTCGCAAAACGTTATCGACAAATTACAACAGCTGTTGCAGATGGTACAATTGCAGCGCTTAGCTCATTGGAGTATATACATAGAAATTAATTTTTTTAGTTGATTTTAGTTAAAGTCGGATGATTAATTTTATTCGGCTTTTTTTATAGAAATTAACATTCATATTGCTTGTTACTCTGAAAACATTCGTACTTTTGCAGCAGTTTAAAAGGTTCTTCAGGGCAGGGTGTAATTCCCGACCGGCGGTGATAGTCCGCGACTTCCGAAATTTCGGAACTGATTTGGTGAAACTCCAAAACCGACAGTAAAGTCTGGATGGAAGAAGAACAAAAGTGCTTGCATCATAGGCTTATGCCTTTGATTGTGATGTGCTTATTAAAGCCCTGAAGTATTTAACTTGAGGGCTTTTTTTATGATAGAAAACGCAAAACAGCAGCTTGAATTTGATCGCAAAATGATGCGAAACAGTATTCGTTTAGCAAAAAACGGCTATGGTTTTGTTGCTCCAAATCCCTTAGTTGGAGCTACAATTGTAAAAAACGGGAAAATAATTGGTGAAGGTTGGCACAAAAAATTTGGCGATGCTCATGCCGAAATTAACGCCATAAATTGCGCGACTGAGTCGGTAAAAGGAGCAACAATTTATGTGAACTTGGAACCTTGTTCTCATCACGGAAAAACTCCAGCTTGCTCTTTGGCAATTCTCCGACATGATTTTAAAAGAGTTGTAATTGCTTGCTTCGATCCAAATCCACTTGTTTCAGGAAACGGAATTAAAATGTTGAAACAATCTGGTATTGATGTAGAAACAGGCATTTTAGAAAAAGAAGCTTTAAAACTTAACGAACGATTTTTCAAGTTTATTCAAACAAAAAAGCCTTTTATTGCTCTCAAGATGGCAACTAGTCTTGATGGTAAAATCGCAACATTCACCGGAGATTCAAAATGGATTAGTAATGATAAATCCAGAGCTTTTGCACATAAATTGCGTTTAAAATATTCTGCCATTTTAGTAGGAATTAATACTGTTTTATCTGATGATCCAATCTTGAATACACGCATAAAAAATAAGAATGCACAGAATCCTTTGCGTATAGTTTTAGATTCAAAATTGCAAATTTCTTTAGAATCTAAGATATTGGATACCGGTATTGCACCTACTTGGATTGCCACAACAAATAATGCATCTTCATTTAAAATAAAACAACTTGAAAGCAAAGGCGTTCGCATTTTAATTTGTCCTGAAAAAGATGGAAAAATAGATTTGCATTTTCTGGTTGATAAATTAGGAATTGATGGCATTGATAGCCTTTTAGTCGAAGGTGGTGGAACTGTAAATTTCAGTTTTGCCAAAGAAAAATTGGTTGATAAAGTTTATGCTTTTATTGCGCCAAAACTCATTGGCGGCGATAATGCGAAAACCGGAATGGAAGGTGATGGGTTCGCTTATTTGAGCGAAATCGTCGAATTAAAAAACCTTCGCTATAAAAAAATAAAAAATGATTTATTAATTGAAGCTTACACCTGATGTTTACCGGATTAGTTGAAGAAATAGGAAAAATTAGTAAGATTACGAAAGGTATCAAATCGTATCAATTTAGCATACAAGCTAAAAAAGTATTAAGCGATTTAAAATTAGGCGATTCAATTGCAACTAATGGAGTTTGTCTTACAGTTGTTGAAAAAAGCAACTCAAGTTTTACAGTTGACATTATGGCCGAAACAGTTAAACTAACCAATTTCAATATGATGAAAATTGGTGATTCTGTAAATTTGGAACGCGCCATGCGATTATCCGACCGACTCGGAGGACATCTTGTTTCCGGTCATATCGATGGAATTGGAAAAATCACAGGTATTAAAAGGGAAGACATAGCAAGCATTATTAGCATCGAAGCACCTGAAGAATTGCTGAATCAAATGCTGAACAAAGGTTCTATTGCAATTGATGGAATTTCGCTTACTATCATAGAAGTGAATAATAAATATTTTCAAGTAAGCATTATTCCACATACATCTCATGAAACAACACTTTTAAAAAAGAAAGCAGGCGAATTTGTCAATTTAGAAACAGATATGATTGGCAAATATATTATGCGCTTTTTACATTCTAATAATATTGAAAACTCAGCTAAATCAAAACCTTCAACAGCAGTAACGATGGATTTTTTGGCTCAAAACGGATTTATATAAATGAACAAATATTTCAACTCTATTGAAGAAGCACTGGCAGATATAAAAGTCGGTAAAATGATTATTGTTGTTGACGATGAAAATCGCGAAAATGAAGGCGATCTTTTAATGGCCGCTGAATTTGCAACTCCTGAAGCAATCAATTTTATGGCAACCTTTGGACGAGGTTTAATTTGTACGCCAATGACAGCCAATCGTTTAAATGCGCTGGATGTTTATCCGATGGTACAAAATAATACCGATCCACATAATACAGCTTTTACTGTTTCGGTTGATGCTAAAGAAACAAAAACAGGTATTTCTGCTTTTGAGCGTGCAAAAACAATTCAACTTTTGCTTCATCCAACTGCAAAAAGCAGCGATTTTAATCGCCCCGGACATGTTTTCCCACTTATGGCAAAAGAAAACGGTGTGCTGGAACGTGCAGGTCATACCGAGGCTGCTGTTGATTTGGCTCGAATTTCAGGCCTTAAACCTGCAGGTGTTATCTGCGAAATTATGAATGAAGACGGCAGCATGGCTCGACTGCCTGATCTTATAAAATTCAAGGAAAAACACGAATTAAAACTCATAACCATTGCATCTTTAATTGAATATAGACGCAAAACCGAAAGCATGGCTCATTTTGTTACAAAAGTAGAAATGCCAACAAAACATGGTCAGTTTCAAGCTTATGGTTTTACTCATAAAATAACCGGTAAAGAGCATATTGCATTGGTTATGGGCGATATTAAAAATAATCAACCAATTTTGGTTAGAATGCATTCCGAATGTTTAACAGGAGATGTTTTCGGCTCTTTAAGATGCGATTGTGGAGAACAGCTGAACGAAGCGATGAAACGAATAGCCGAAGAAGGAAACGGCATATTTATTTACTTACGTCAGGAAGGTCGTGGAATTGGATTGATGAGTAAATTAAAAGCATATAAATTACAAGACGCAGGTATGGATACCGTAGAAGCGAATGAAGCATTGGGATTTGCTCCCGATATGCGTAATTATACCATAAGTGGAGAAATACTGGCTTATTTGGGCGTTAAAAAAATAAAACTCATGACTAATAATCCTGACAAAATAAATGCTCTCAATGATTTTGGAATTGATGTTGTAGAACGAAAACATATAGAAATGAACCATAATGAAAAAAATCATTTTTATATGGAAACTAAAGCTCTAAAAATGGGACATCTTTTGCATGAATTAATTATCGAAAAACAGAAATAAATATAAAACACATTATAATGAAAAAATTAGAAGGAAAACTTAATGCCGGCAATCATAAATTTGGAATTATTGTTGGTCGTTTTAACGAATTTATCGGAAGTAAGCTTTTAGACGGTGCATTAGATGCATTAAAAAGGCATGGCTCATCGGAGGAAAATATCGCAATCGCCTGGGTTCCGGGTGCATTTGAAATTCCTCTTATTGCAAAAAAAATGGCCAAAACAAAGAAATACGACGCCATTATATGTTTAGGAGCTGTTATTAGAGGAGCAACTCCTCATTTCGATTATGTTTCATCCGAAGTTTCAAAAGGCATTGCTCATGTATCGCTGGAAACAGAAATTCCTGTTATTTTCGGTATTCTAACAACCGACAGCATTGAACAAGCAATTGAGCGTGCTGGAACAAAATCAGGAAATAAAGGATTCGATGTTGCTGTTACAGCCATTGAAATGGTGAATCTGATGAAAACAATTGAAGAATAATCCTTTTTTCGAGTTTCCTGAAAACAAAAATTATCTATCTTTGAACTTTAAAATATCTTAAACTAAAAAACATGGCACTTGAATTAACCGATGCAAATTTCGATGAAATAGTTTTAAAATCTGACAAACCCGTAATAGTAGACTTCTGGGCTGTTTGGTGTGGCCCTTGTCGTATGGTAGGCCCTATCGTACAAGAGATTGGAGAAGAATATGAAGGACAGGCAGTAGTTGGTAAACTCGACGTTGATAACAATCCTGCAATAGCACAACGATTTAGTATTCGTAATATCCCAACAATATTATTTTTTAAAAATGGCGAAGTTGTTGATAAACAAGTTGGTTCTGTTCCTAAACAAGTTCTTGTAGGAAAATTAGAGCCGCTTTTGTAAATA
>CAZTST010000028.1:0-20595 GCA_964616585.1 uncultured Draconibacterium sp. | reverse complement strand
ATCAAAATCGTTTACTTTAACCTTATCTTATAGACAATTTCAATCTTTACGAAATTATAGTAAAATAAAAGGCAGCACTCCTATTAAAGTTGTAAAAAGCAGAATTCACGATTGCATTGAAGATTACTCTAATGAGCAAATAGGTAAAATAGCTGTTCCCAAAAACCAACTAAATCTTTTTAAACCAATAAAGTCTGAAGATAATCAACTCGAAATGTTTGCATAATTATTCTTCAAATAAGGCAATGATATAAATCGGTAATTTCTATCAATTTAATTTGAATTGAAATTTATTTATTATCAACAAAATGTTGAAAAATAAATTGGTTAATCACTCGAATTATGTATATATTTGCAATCTGATAGTATAAATATACAAATCAGATTTATGAATTCAAAAGTCGACCGCCTTAAAATTATCCGTGAAATCATTATTAAAAACAAAATCAGCCGTCAGGAAGACCTCTTGCTGCTTTTAGTAAATCGCGGATTTGATCTAACACAAGCTACACTTTCACGCGATTTACGCGAATTGAAAGTGGGTAAAATTCACGATGTTCATTTTGGAAGCATCTATTTTGTTCCAAACGACGAAAGCGAACAAGCACTTCGGGGAGCTCTTTCCATAGAGTTTTCAAACAACCTGGCCGTAGTGAAAACCGAAGCTGGTTTTGCAAACAGTGTTGCTGTCCGTATCGATAATACAGCCATTGGCGAAGTTATTGGAACAATAGCCGGTAATGATACCATCCTTATTATTTTCAAAGAGGATGTTCCAAAAGAAAACTACTTACCGGTTCTCTCAAAGCATTTCCCCGACATTGAGCAATTAATCATTAAATAATGTATTAGCCCTCAATTTATCGTTGAGGGCTTTTTTTTGGCCTATGAACAATTCAGCAACACTCATTCTGGAAGACGGAACAAAATTTAAAGGGAAAGCCTTTGGTTACAGTAAAAGCATATCCGGCGAACTAGTCTTCAATACGGCCATGACGGGCTATCCCGAGAGTCTGACCGACCCTTCTTACAAAGGTCAGATCTTAGTCGCTACCTATCCCTTGATTGGAAATTACGGCGTACCAGGCAAAGGAAAAAAAGATCAAATGTTGGAGCATTACGAATCCGACAAAATACAAATCAGCGGTTTTGTGGTTTCCGATTATTCTCATTCCTACAGCCATTGGAATGCTGAAAAAAGTCTTCACGATTGGATGGTAGAAAATGAAATCCCCGGAATCTACGATATTGATACCAGAGAACTAACCAAGATTCTGAGAGAAAAAGGAAGTATGCTTGCTAAGATTGTTATCGATGATATCGACTGTGAATTCTTCGACCCGAATAAACTAAACCTGGTAGCCGAAGTGAGTACAAACCAAAGACAGGTCTACGGAAATGGAAAGTATAAAATCTTACTGATTGATTGCGGTGTGAAAAATAACATCATTCGGCACTTTTTAAAAAGAGATACCACCATTATTAGGGTGCCTTGGGATTACGATATTTCATCGGAAGAATACGATGGCCTTTTTATCTCGAATGGACCCGGTGATCCGGTAAAATGTGACATTACTGTTCAAAACATCAGCGAAGCTTTTCAAAAAGACCAACCCATGTTTGGTATTTGTCTCGGAAATCAATTGATGGCTTTAGCATCCGGAGCTAAGACTTATAAACTAAAATACGGGCACCGAAGTCATAACCAACCTGTCCTTCATCTGGAGAGCCAACGCGCCTACATTACTTCTCAAAACCATGGATTCGCTGTGGATAATTCATCTTTAAGCCCTGAATGGAAACCACTTTTCATCAATCTTAACGACCAAACCAATGAAGGATTCAAGCATGAAAGCAAACCCTTTTTCTCTACTCAATTTCATCCAGAAGCTTCAAGTGGGCCAACGGATACAGAATTTCTTTTCGACTTATTTATGGATGAAATAAAAAAATACAAGGGTGATGAAACATCCATGGAAAAGCAATTTTGACACACAGTAGAATGATTTTCATGGATGTAGCATCTGGCCAAAATATAAAATTATAATTGATGAAATATAAGAAAATTCTAATCCTGGGTTCAGGCGCATTAAAAATCGGCGAAGCTGGAGAGTTTGATTATTCAGGTTCTCAGGCAATCAAAGCTTTGAAAGAGGAAGGCATTGAAACCATCCTAATCAATCCCAATATTGCTACCATTCAAACTTCGGAAAAACTGGCTGACAAAGTGTACCTTTTGCCTTTGACCGATTTCTTTGTAGAAAAAATAATTGCCAAAGAAATGCCTGATGGCGTTTTATTATCGTTTGGAGGACAAACGGCCCTGAACGTTGGAATTAGCCTTTACAAGAAAAAAATTTTTGAAAAATACAAGGTGGCTGTTTTAGGAACGCCCATCGATACAATCATACTTACGGAAGATCGGCAACTGTTTGCAGACAAACTTCGTTCAATTGATGTAAGCACAGCCGAAAGCCAAGCAACCGCTACGATTGAGGAAGCACTTATTGCTGCAGAACAAATCGGCTATCCCATCATTGCCAGGGCTGCCTTTACCCTTGGAGGACAAGGAAGTGGTTTTTGCTATTCACCTGATGATTTAAAGAAATTGGCAGATACAGCTTTCGCATTTTCTAGTCAGCTATTAATAGAGAAATCGCTTAAAGGTTGGAAAGAAGTGGAATATGAAGTAGTTCGCGATAAATACGACAATTGCATAACGGTTTGCAATATGGAAAACTTCGATCCGCTGGGAATTCATACCGGCGAAAGTATTGTTGTTGCTCCATCGCAAACACTAAGCAATACCGAATACCATAAACTACGTGCGATATCAATAAAAATAATTCGTGCCGTAGGCGTAGTTGGCGAATGCAATGTTCAGTTTGCCCTCGACCCCAATTCCGAAGATTATCGAGTAATTGAAGTGAATGCCCGTTTGTCGCGTTCATCGGCTCTTGCTTCCAAAGCAACAGGTTATCCTTTGGCATTTATTGCTGCAAAATTGGGATTGGGCTATGGTTTACACCAACTAAAAAACAGTGTTACAAAAACTACATCCGCCTTTTTTGAGCCTGCACTGGATTATGTTGTCGTAAAAATTCCGCGTTGGGACCTTGGCAAGTTCGATGGCGTTTCTCATTTGTTGGGTTCATCGATGAAAAGTGTTGGTGAGATTATGGCAATCGGCCGTAGTTTTGAAGAAAGCATACAAAAAGGGCTTCGCATGATTGGCCAGGGAATGCATGGCTTTACAGCAAACAAAGATCTTAAAATTGACAATCTTGAGGAGTCATTAAAAAATCCGACCGATCAACGAATCTTTAGCATAGCACTTGCTTTGAAACAGGGCTATAGCGTTGAAAGAATTAACGAATTAACGGGAATTGACCCCTGGTTTCTCGAAAAGCTACACAATATACTGCGCATAGAAAATGATCTGGCTGTCTTCAATTCACTGGAAGATTTAAGCGATGAAATGTTGCGTCATTCAAAAAAAGCCGGATTTTCCGATTTTCAATTGGCACGTATCGTGCTTAAAAGCAGCGATGAATTGATTGAAGAGGGTCTGCTTCAAGTTAGAAAGTATAGGAAATCGAGAGGAATTTTACCCTTTGTAAAGCAGATAGATACTTTGGCAGCTGAATATCCTGCCCAAACAAATTATTTGTATCTGACATACCATGGAAGCAGTCACGATATTGAATACAAAAACAATAACAATGCAATCATCGTTTTAGGTTCCGGAGCATACAGAATTGGTAGCAGTGTAGAATTTGATTGGGGCAGTGTGAATGCCTTGAACGAAATCCGCAAGCAAAACTACGAAGCGGTTATGATCAATTACAATCCCGAAACCGTAAGTACGGATTACGATGTTTGCGATCGCTTGTATTTTGATGAGCTTTCGCTGGAAAGAGTGCTTGATATCGAAGATCTGGAAAAATCGAGGGGAATTATAGTTTCTGTTGGTGGACAAATCCCCAATTCCCTCGCTTTGCGTATGCATAAATTAAATGTGCATATTCTTGGCACTTCGGCTGTTTCTATCGATCGCGCAGAAGATCGCCACAAATTCTCCAGCATGCTTGATACCTTGGGCATAGATCAACCTAAATGGCAAGAACTTAGCAGTATTTCCGATATCAATCGTTTTGCCGATGATATTGGTTTTCCTTTGCTTATACGGCCTTCTTATGTACTTTCTGGTGCTGCTATGAATGTGGTTTCCAATAAAATTGAAATGGAGCATTTTCTTACGCTGGCAACCAGCGTATCAAAAAAACATCCCGTTGTGGTGAGTCAATTCATCGAACATGCCAAAGAAATTGAATACGATGCGGTTGCCGAATATGGAGAAATTAAACTCTATGCCATTTCAGAACATATCGAATTTGCCGGAGTTCATTCGGGTGATGCAACTTTGGTGTTTCCACCCCAAAAAATCTATTTTGAAACCATCCGCCGAATTAAGAAAATTGCTCGCCAAATTGCAAAGGAGCTCCAAATATCAGGGCCTTTTAACATGCAGTTTCTGGCTAAAAACAACGATGTAAAAGTGATTGAGTGCAATCTCAGAGCATCGCGCAGCTTTCCTTTTGTATCGAAGGTTTTAGGCGAAAACTTTATCGAGGCAGCTACTAAAGTCATGCTTCGCATCCCGATTACAAAACCTCCTAAATCCATTTTCGATATAGACCATATTGGAATTAAGGCTTCCCAGTTTTCATTCTCAAGACTTACCAAAGCCGATCCTGTTTTGGGTGTTGATATGTCGTCAACAGGAGAAGTGGGTTGCATTGGGAACGACATGAACGACACCATTTTAAAAGCGATGCTTTCGGTTGGATATAACATTCCAAAAAAAGCAGTTTTACTTTCGTCGGGCGATACCCGATCAAAAGTAGAGCTTATAAATCCTTGCAGACTTCTTATTGAAAGAGGGTTGAAGATTTATGCAACACAAGGGACTCACGATTTTTTAAAAAAGAACGATATTCCTTCCGATGTTTTGCATTGGCCCGACGATCAAAGACAACCCAATTCACTGGATTATCTTAAAGAGCGGAAAATCGATTTTGTTGTAAACATCCCTAAAGACCTTTCGATTGATGAGTTAAATAACGATTATACCATTCGCCGTGCAGCGATTGATTTGAATATTCCTTTGATAACCAATGCCCGATTGGCGAATGCGTTTATCACTGCTTTTTGTTCGATAGAACTGGAGCAAATCAGCATTCAATCCATGGGGTCTTATTTTGAATAATTTCAAAATGAAAATAATATCAGGAGCCTTTTTGACTTTTCTTATCGGCTCTTTTTTTCTACATTTGCCCAGCAAAAAATACACACGATGATAAATGACTTCAAGGGAACCAAATACATTTTAAAGAGTTTTAAAACCGGCAATGAATTTGCAGATAAAGGATGGACCCTTGATGCTCCAAACGAGGCAGAGCCAACACTCATTCGCGCTATCTACGAAAAGAAACAATTGAATTTAGGTGATAATTCGCATGGATTTTATCAATTTGCCGATTGGCTTCCCATTCACAGAACACTTGAAGGCTCGGCAGCTCCGGTAACCTATAAAAGTCAGGCTTTAGCCGAGACTCTTGGATTAACAAATTTATACATTACTTTCAGTGGCTATTGGCCTGAGAAAGGGGCTTATATGAAAACCTGCTCCTTTAAAGAAACCGAAGCCTACGCTGTTCTTGGAAGAATGCCCCTGGATTTCGATAAAGTTTTGGTTGTAGCCTCTGCGGGTAATACCGCTCGCTCATTTGCAAAAGTATGTTCCGATAATAAAATACCTCTGCTTTTATTTGTCCCTGAAGACAATTTAGACGCCTTGTGGTTCGATCAACCCATCAACGATAACGTAAAATTAATTGCATCTGCAAAGGGAAGCGATTATTTTGATGCCATTCACCTTTCGAATATCGCCTGCGAAATGGAAGAATATGTAGCCGAAGGCGGTGCAAAAAATGTTGCTCGTCGCGATGGCATGGGAACGACTACTCTTTCTGCTGCGACCACCATTGGACAAATACCTGAATATTATTTTCAAGGCGTAGGAAGCGGAACGGGAGCCATTGCTGCCTGGGAAGCGAATTTACGATTGCTTGAAGATGGAAGGTTTGGGAAAACAAAAATGAAACTTCTGATTTCACAGAATGTGCCTTTTCAGCCACTTTACAATGCATGGACAATAGATTCCAGAGCACTGCTTCCGCATGATGATGAATTGGCTCGCGAACAAGTTGAAATCATATTGGCCAAGGTACTCAGCAATCGGAAACCCCCTTACTCTATTTATGGTGGTCTTTACGATGCATTGAAAGACAATGATGGAGAAGTTTTACTTGTAAATAATAAAGAAGCATTGGCTGCCGCAAAACTATTCGAAGAAAAAGAAGGAATCGATATTCACATTGCTGCTTCGGTGGCCGTTGCTAGCCTTATTGAAGCGGTTAAATCCGGCAAGGTAGAAAAAGATGCGATAATCATGCTGAATATTACCGGTGGCGGAGAAGCCCGATTTGCTTCTGAAAAGAAACAATTATTCTATTTAAAACCGACTTTAACTTTCGATTTCAATCCAAATCCTGAAGAAGTAAAATCAAAACTTAAAGGTTTGTTTTAGATATTTAACTGCATAAATATTAAAAATGAAGAAAATTTTATAGAAATATAAGAATTTAAGAATAAAAAATCTCTTTTAAAAATTTGAAGAATGCGAAATTATGGTTAAAGATACACGCCAACAACAATTAAAATAAGAACCGCCAACAAATAAACATTAATCCCCATAAAATATTTAAAAACCTTGATACCCTCCCCTTGTTTGAAAAATAAACGTGAGAATGCATAGACCAAAACGGTAACTATAATAAGTAATACTATTTTTAAGCTTAACTCATTAAGGACTCCCATTATGGTCATAAATATACTGGCTACAGCGGTTGCAGAAACCCAGACGAGCGTAATTCCTCGAATTTGCTTATCAGAATATATAGCTGTTATTGAAGGAAAGCCACCTTCTTGATAATCATTTCCATGGCGAATAACGATTAACCAAAAATGGGGTATTTGCCACATAAACATAAAGAATGCAAAGGCAATTATTTGGGGGTCTAAAATAGAACCTCCGGCAGCGGCATATCCTACCATTGGGGGTAAGGCTCCAATTAAGCTCCCGGGCACAACAGCAAAAGCTGATTTCTTTTTCAGTGGAGTATAAAAGGCATTGTACCATATCAAGGTCAATATTCCCAATTGCATTGCCAGAAAACCACTATAATAAAACAAAATACCCGATCCAATAAAAATCATGCTCAAGGCATATATTAGCGCGTGAGTGGCACTCATTTTCCCTGATGGAATAGGCCTGTCTTTGGTTCGTTTCATTTTGGCATCGGTATCATGCTCTTGATATTGGTTTAGAGCAGCTGATCCACAGGCTAATAAAAACAATCCGCCTACCGTTGCCCAAAGCGTTGCATCAATGCTTCCCGATTTTAAAAGGTAGCCAACAAAAGTAGTAAGAGAAACAGCAAATGTAATCCTCACCTTACTTAATTCCATGTACAGCTTTAAATACTTCATAATTTATTTTTCTATACTTTTTAAATAGGCATTGATTTGTTTGAGCTGCTCCTCATTAATGGATTCCTTATACGAAATCATTACCTTAGGATAGGTATCAACCACATCTTTTGATGGATTGTAAATAGATTCTTTGATGTATTCTTCATCAGCGGTAACTTCTCGTGAAACCACTCCCGTTGTAACTGGTCTTTTGCTATACCACAATCCTTTGAATGAGGGCCCTACTAAACGAGTACCATCCAATGAATGACAAGCAACACAACCATTCACCTGCAAAAGTTTCAGACCGGCTTCTGCTTCATTTGCAGACTCGTCTTTGGCATTATACCATGCATCATATTCTTCTTGAGGTAGCACTTCTACTTTACTCATCATATAACTGTGTCTTTCGCCACAATATTCTGCACAAAGGATATCAAAGTCACCTAACATACCGGCTTTAAACCACATTTTATTATTTACACCGGGAACTAAATCTTCCTTGATTCGAAAAGCAGGAATATACAAACTATGCAAAACATCAGGTGAATATAAATTGAGTGTAACTGCTTTATCGATAGGTACAATAAGCGTTGGACTAATCTTTCCGTTCTCGTATTCGAAAGACCAGCTCCACATTCTTCCTGTGGCTTTTACCTGAATAGCATCAGCGGGAAAATCGCGCATGGGTGCATAACCTGCCCAGCCATAATAAAACATCACCAAAACCAATAAGGTTGGGATTACAGTCCAGGCAATTTCTAAACCTTTACTTTCTTTTACATTTATGGCTACAGGATTCTTCTTATTATTAAATTTCACCACAAAATAAATCATGGCAAATGTAATTCCAACCAGAAATACTAGTGATATCCCCGTAATGATCAAGAATGCCTGATCTACTCCTTCTACGAAATTTGATGCTTGGCTAAACATAGTTTATTTTAATTAATTTTTTTTGATGGTCTAACGAAATCCGTAATCGAAAAATGTCAATCCTATAAATACCCCAAAAATGACCATAACAAGTATTAAGAATGCCGTTAAAATCTTGCTGTCAAATTTCAAATGCATAAAATAGGTTAGCACTATGGAAGACTTGATAACAGCTATCATAAGCGCGATAGACAAGGTCAGTCTCCCAAAATCAATGTAGGCTATGGTAACAGTTAACCATGTTAATAGCAATAAAGCTATCCAAACTTTGAGCTGACTATTAAAAGAGACAATATGATTTGTATGAGGTTCTTTTGACATAACTTATGCGATTAAATACATTAAAGGGAAAAGGAAAATCCAAATTAAATCGACCAAATGCCAATACAGTCCTGCATTTTCCAAAAAAGCAAAATTATCGTGGCTTTGTTTGCCTACTTTAACTTCCCAAGCTGCCCAGCCAATTAGAGCTGCGCCGATGATTACGTGTAGGCCGTGCAAACCAGTCATAAAATAATAGAGGACAAAAAATAATCTTTCTCCACCTTCTAAAGCATTGAAAGCATCACCACCCGGAAATAAACCCAACTCAAATTTATGGCCCCACTCAAAATACTTATTTACCATAAAAATAAAAGCCGCTAAGATGGTAAAAAGCAATAGGTTGATTGTAAGCTTGCTACGTTTAAGCTGAATCGCCGTAATGGATAAGGCTACTGTTGCCGAACTGCTGATTAACACAATTGTATTGATAGCACCGATGGAAACATCCAAGTGATTAGACCCTGCAGCAAAGGCTTCCGGATTCATCAAACGATAAATAGAATAGACCAGGAATAAACCCCCAAAGAGGATTAATTCAGTAAATAAAAACAACCACATCCCCAATTTTGAGGCTTCATCATCGCGATGCTCATCAACTAAATGAACGGCTGCTGTTTCTGTATTTGTAAGACTACTGCTCATGATATTCGTAGGGTCCTTTAGTTATTGTAGGGATTTCATCAAAATTTTCAAGTATTGGAGGTGTTGCAACGGTCCATTCCAGGGTCCGGCCATTCCAAGGATTGTCCACTGCTTTTTCGCGTTTACGAAAGGCGGCAATCAAATTACCAATCATAAGAATCAGTCCAACACTTAGAATCCAGGATCCTATGGTTGAAATAAAATTTGGTACGTGAAACTCAGGTAAATAATCAAAATAGCGTCTTGGCATTCCCATCACCCCTACTACCATCATTGGAAAATACATCACATTAAATCCAATAAAAAGGATCCAGAATGATAAGGTAGCACGTTTCATATTGTAATTGATTCCGTACATCTTAGGAAACCAATAATGAATGGCCGCCATAAATGCAAAACCCGTTCCGCCAAACATGACGTAATGGAAATGACCAACAACAAAAACGGTATCGTGCAAGTGAACATCGGTTGCAAGTGCCCCTAGAATAAGGCCAGTTAGACCACCTATCATAAAGAGAAAAATAAATCCCAAAGCAAACAACAAGGGTGCCTTTACATTGATTGATCCTCCATACAAAGTTGCCAGCCAGTTAAATACCTTAACAGCTGATGGAATAGCGACTAAAAATGTAAGAATTGAAAAAATAATCCGGGCAGGCCCACTCATTCCTGATGTAAACATATGATGCCCCCATACAAAGTAGCCAATAAAAGCAATGGCTAAACTTGAATATGCGATGGCTTTGTAACCGTATATTTTTCGTTGCGAGAAAGTAGAAACTACTTCAGAAATCACACCCATGGCAGGAAGTACCATGACGTATACGGCAGGATGTGAATAAATCCAGAACATATGTTGATAAAGAATAGGATCGCCCCCTAAGCTGGGATCAAATAGTCCGACACCCAACCAACGTTCGGCAATAATCATAAGAAGCGTAATACCGATAACCGGTGTGGCCAATAATTGAATCCAGGCAGTTGCATACAAGGACCAAGCAAATAAGGGCATTTTAAACCAAGTCATGCCAGGAGCTCTCATCCTATGGATGGTAACTATAAAGTTTAAGCCAGTTAAAATAGAAGAGAATCCCAATACAAATGCCGCTAAAACCGACATCGATACATTGGTATCGGTATTTACACTGTAGGGTGCATAAAAGGTCCAGCCAGTATCAGCAGGACCATCTCCAAAGACAAGCGTTGACAATGCAAAAATAGCTCCGATAACATACAAATACCATGAAAGCAAATTGACTCTGGGAAAAGCTACATCTTTTGCACCAATGATAATGGGCAACATAAAATTCCCAAACACAGCCGGAATACCAGGAATGATAAATAGAAAAATCATAATTACTCCATGCAATGTAAACAGGCTGTTATAGGTTGATGGTTTAACGAATTGCTGTCCGGGATTCATTAATTCCAAACGCATCATCACACCCAAGGCTGCACCAATTATAAAAAAAGATGCTATTGAATAGAGGTACATTAAACCTATTCGTTTGTGGTCTGTTGAAAAGATCCACTTAAAAATACCATTTCGCCCTCCGGATTCATCCAGATAACTTGTGTGCGAAGCGGTAGCGTTATTTTCCTGCATATACTAGTTTGTTATTTATTATACTTTTTTTCGTTTAAAAACCAGAAAAGCAAGCAAGATCAAAGCAGAGCCAAGGATCAATATGCCGGATATTTTGGTGATGTTAAAAACATATTTCTTTCCGGCCGGGTCGTAGCTGAAACAAAACTGCAAGACTTTATTGATAGTAGGACCTGAAACTTCTTTTGCTGATTCTACTACCGACATTTTCAAATCAAAAGGCAAAAAGTAGGTTCCATGCAAATAGCGAGTAATTTTCCCTTGAGGACTAACCACCATAATAGCAGCAGCATGAACATATTCCTTGCCTTCTTTCTTGAACTTAAAACCCAAATTTTCAGTAATTTTATCGATATTCAGACTATCGCCGGTTAACCAAATCCAATGCTCTTCGTTAATTGGCTTCTTCATCCCTTTCACGTAATTCGTTTTTTTCTTCTTTCCTAAAGCGGGATAATCGTCGGGATTAAAACTAATGGTGATTACCTGATAATCTTTCCCCAATTCCATTTCTGTACGATCAATCACTTCGGCTAGGCCACCCAATAAAGGAGAGCACAAGCCCGGGCAATTATAATAAATGAAGGCGAAAACGGTAGGTTTATCGATAAGTGATTTCAGATTTACAAGCGTTGAATCCTTATCAAGCAATTGAATATCATCGCGAATATACTCGTCTAAATGCTCATATATACCTACTTGCTCTTTATCTGAAGGTGCTACCAGGTTGATTTGGGCATTTGATTTGAATACAAGAAAAATGCCAATGAAAAATAGAAATAAATTATAT
The DNA here is from genome assembly GCA_964616585.1 of uncultured Draconibacterium sp. Lineage (GTDB taxonomy): Bacteria > Bacteroidota > Bacteroidia > Bacteroidales > UBA12170 > UBA12170. Next base: position 8,701 of record CAZTST010000028.1, on the reverse strand, counting down.
CTCATACGTATTTGACTATAAATGTGTTTTTTATATGCATTATTTAAAACAATTACAGATAGCAAATTAAAGCATAAAAAAACGGACAAACAAATCTACATATGAGTATTTGTTTGCCCGTTGAGATATTTAACAATCTCTTAACAAGTCCTGTTACTTACATTTTTCGCCTTGAGCTTCTTTAGCATTTGCAGGATTACTTCCTTTTAAGCTACCGATGTAAGTGGCCAATTGTTCCATTTCTTTTTGGGTCAGCTGACCTTCGTAAGGTGTCATTCCTTTTTCAGGAACACCTGTTTTGATTACTTTTATTGTCGATTCGAAACCACAACCGTGAAGAGTAAAATCATCCGCTAAGTTAGGACCAATTGCATTTCCTTCGCCGTTCATACCATGACAAGCAAAACAAGCTTTTCCCATAAATAAAGCTTTTCCGGCTGCAAGATCAGCAGGATTAGTAGAAGCAATGCTAGCTTCAGGAGGCAATTGAGCCGAAACAGCATCCATAATTGCAGAAGCTGCGGCTACTTCCATTTCATATTCTTGATATTGATTGGGACCTTCGTTAAAGGCATGGTAATATCCCCAATACAAAACCGAGAAGAAAATAGAGGCGTAAAATACATACATCAACCAAGATGGTGGTGGATTATCTAATTCCTTAATGCCATCAAACTCATGGTCTTCGATAACTTTACCTTTTTGATATTCTTTATTGCTACTCATAATTTTATAAATTAAGTTTTTCGTTTTGATTATTTACACTTTCTAAATTTCCATCATCCAATGGAAAATTACTTACCGAATCGTAATAACTCGTTTTGGTTCGTAATACATGAAAAAGAACGGCCAGAAAGAAACTAAAGAAAAACACAAAAGAGAGTATTGTGGTAATTTCAATATTTTCCACTTGTTCTAAATACCGCATTGCTAACTTCATACAAATTTATATTTATTTTTTAATGATATCAATATTATAATTCTATCTATCGAATATTTCTCCTTGCGCCGCTTTTGCATTATCGGGATTACTACCGATAATTGAAATAATATAGGATGTTACCTCATTTAATTGATTCTTATTTGCCAAATGCTTCCAGGCTTGCATACCTTTAGCAGGAATTCCCTCAGAAACAGCAGTATAGATATGACTATCGCTTCCACCATGAATATAGGCATTATCAACTAAATTTGGACCAATAGCATTTCCTTCGCCGTTTAAACCATGACAAGCAGCACAATTTGTTGTATAAAATGTTTTACCGGCATCCAAAATAGCAACATCTGAGCTGGCAGTGAAATCCAATAATACGGGATCTTCAGCAGAAGCATCGGATACACTGATATCTCGACCTAACTTATGCAAATAAGCTATCATGGCAATAATTTCAGATTCAGGATCAGCACCCGGAATTTCAGCTGCTATCTCTTCTGCTTGCTTCATCAAATCAATCAAAGCCTGTTCGGCATAACCCTCCGGATAAGGAACTCCCAAATACTGCATCACTTCAATCTTACGCTTAAGCGAAGCATTATTCATTTTATTATCAATTAACCAAGGATAAGCAGGCATAATGGTACCGGGCGATGTACTTTCAGGATCAAGCATATGGTTGTAATGCCAACTGGCTGTCTTATACATTTTACCTCCGACAACACCCGTACGAGCCAAATCAGGACCCGTGCGCTTTGATCCCCATTGGAACGGATGATCGTAAACAAACTCTCCTACTTTCGAATAATCGCCATAACGTTCTACTTCCGAACGGAAAGGTCGCACTTGTTGAGAGTGACAATTATAACAGCCTTCGCGCACATACATATCTCTTCCTTGCAATTCTAATGGAGAATAAGGAGTTACGGTTGCAATTGTCGGGATATTCGCTTTAATGGTAATCATCGGAACAATTTCAACCAATCCACCAATTGCCAAAGCAACAAAAGCCCAAATGGTAAATTGCACAGGTTTGCGCTCTAACCAACCATGTACGGTTTCACTACCAATGCGTTTTTTTGGAAGCACTTCCAAAGGTGGAGCACTTACTTGTTCGTCGCCAATAAATTTACCCAGAACCATAGTTTTGCGCAAATTATACAACATCAAAATAAATCCGGTCAGGTATAATAAACCACCCAATGCACGGGTTTTAAACAACGGAATGAGTTGAACCACCGTTTCCAGGAAATTTGGATAAGCCAACATTCCGTCTTCGGTAAATTCTTTCCACATCAGGCTTTGAGTTACGCCGGCCCAATACATAGGAACGGCCCAGAAAAGCATGCCAATAGTTGCAATCCAAAAGTGAGTATTGGCTAATTTTTTCGAGAATAGTTCTCTGCCCCACAAACGAGGAACCAACCAATACAACATACCAAAAGTTAATAAGCCGTTCCAACCCATTCCACCGATATGTGTGTGTGCGGGTGTCCAATCCGTAAAGTGACTGATTGCATTAACGTTTTTAAAAGATAACATTGGCCCTTCGAAAGTAGCCATACCATAGGCAGTTACAGCCACTACAAAAAACTTTAAGATAGGTTCGTCACGTACTTTATCCCAGACTCCACGCAATGTAAGAAGCCCGTTTATCATTCCGCCCCAACTTGGAGCGAGCAACATAACCGAAAATACAACACCAAGCGTTTGAGCCCAGTCAGGTAATGTATGATACAAAAGGTGGTGAGGACCGGCCCACATATAAAGAAAAATCAATGACCAAAAGTGAATAATCGAAAGTTTATAGGAATAAACCGGACGATTAGCCACCTTGGGCAAGAAATAATACATCAATCCTAAGAAAGGTGTCGTCAAGAAAAAAGCAACTGCATTGTGACCGTACCACCATTGAACAATTGCATCTTGAACACCTGCATAAACCGGATATGAATGGAACCAGGAAGTAGGTATTTCGATTGAATTTACAACATGCAGAAGTGCAATACCAACCCAAGTGGCAATATAGAACCAGATAGCCACATAAATATGTTTAGTACGACGTTTAATCATCGTTCCTGTAATATTCGCGCCAAAAGCAATCCAAACAAGTGCGATGGCAATATCTAATGGCCATTCCAGTTCAGCATATTCTTTACTCATGGAAAGGCCTAAACCAAGAGTTACAGCAGCGGCCAAAATGATTAACTGCCAGCCCCAAAAATGAAAACGGCTGAGAAAGTTGGAATACATTCGGGTTTTTAACAAGCGCTGCATGGAGTAATAAACCCCGGTAAAAATGGCATTTCCTATAAAGCCAAAAATTACTGCATTGGTATGAATTGGCCTAACCCTTCCAAAAGTTAGAAATGAAAGTTTAAAATTCATTTCAGGAAAAGGAATTTGCAATGCGATTAGTAGGCCTACTAACAATGCAATTAGTCCGTAAAAAAGGGTTGCATAAGTAAACAGCCTAACAATTTTGTTGTCGTAACTAAATTTTTGAATCTCCATATTATTTGTTTTCTGTTAATTCCTCATTAGAATCAGTATCAGATACTTTTGTGTCTTCAAATAAAATTCGAACCGCAGGTGTATGTCCATCGTCAAATTGGCCGGTCTTAACCGCCCAAATAAAGGCGAAAAGAAAGCCCCCCGCAACTATTGAACTTAAGGTAATTAGGATGAATAAAACATTCATTTCTATTTAAGTATTTCGATTCCTAAATGGCAAATATAAAAAAATATTTATATGCTTATGCGTTCCTTTATCCTATTTAGAGACATTCCTAATAAGAAAGCATAGGCACATTAATGCGTTTATTTTTCCCCTAAATTACTAAAATATTTAAGACCAAGTAAAGCGGTAATCACACTTACGAATAAAACAACAGTTACTGAGCTTATCGGCATAAGAATTGCGGCAACTATTGGGGTAAGCAAGCCCTGAATAGCAAACCCGAGTCCAATTGTATTGTATAAAATACTAATTCCGAAACTTGCTTTAACAGTATTTATACTTCCGCGAGCCATTTTTAAATAGCTCGCTAAAAATTTGAATTTTTTTGCTTCTAAAATACCATCGCAAGCCGGAGAGAAATTATAAATATCATCGGCTATCGTAATCCCAACCTGAGCAGAATTCAAGGCTCCGGCATCATTGAGGCCATCACCAATCATCAATACATTTTTATTGTCTTCGCGGAGCTTTTGAATATAGGCCAGCTTATCATGAGGTTTTTGATTAAAATGAAGTCGATTCTCGTCTTTAAATAAAGGAAGTAATCTTTCCTTTTCGCCTTCATTATCACCCGATAACAAATGCAATTCGTAGCTTTTGCCTAATTCATCAATTAAATTGGAAAGGCCCTGACGATATTTATTCTCCAGGCGAAAGTAGCCTCTACAAGCACCATCGATACTCACAAAAACTTGCGATTGCAAAAAATCCTGAGTTAAATTATCACCACAAACAAATGCTTCCGAGCCTAGCTTAATCAGAAAGGCTCCAATCTTCCCTTCTACTCCACCCGAAGGCACTTCATCAAAATCGCTAACATAATGAGTTTCAATATCCTTAAAATGATTGTACAAGGCCGTACTTAAAGGATGCGTTGATTGGCGCGCAACTGATTTTATCAAAGATATTTCCTCTTGTGAAAGAGGAATTTCTCCTTCAAATACAACTTTAACAGCATTCGATTCGGTAATGGTTCCCGTTTTATCAAATACTATGGTGTCGATCTTTGCAAGATTTTCGATGACTTGAGTTTGTTTGATGTAAAAGCCATTCTTCCCGAAAATTCGCATACTATTTCCATAGGTAAATGGAATAGAAAGCGCTAAAGCACAGGGACAGGCAACTATTAGAACGGCTGTAAAAATTGAAATGGCTCGCTGGGGTTCAATAAAAAACCAAAAAGCAGCCGTTCCTAAAGCCAATACAATTACGACATAAGTAAACCATTTGCTAACGCGATCGACTATGGTGTTCAATGTTTTAGCATTAATATCGCCTGACTCCGACTGATTCCAAAGTTTGGTTAAATTGGATTGATCGACTGACTTATTCACTTTTAATTCGATAGCAGCTCCCACTTGCTTCCCTCCAGCATAGATGGGATCACCAATGAGTTTACTCACCGGATTGGATTCGCCTGTAACAAAACTGTAATCAATGCGAGCAACTCCTTTCACCAATTCAGAATCAACGGGAATAAGCTCATTGTGACGAACCAGTATCCGATCTCCCTCTTCTAAATCTCGTATCTGGATAATGCTTTCCTTTTCACCATCAACTTTGGTTATAGCAATCGGGAAGTAGGATTTATAATCTCTATCAAAGCTAAGCGCATCATAAGTTTTACTCTGATACCATTTTCCGATTAGGAGGAAAAAAATAAAACCCGCAAAGGAATCGAAATATCCGATGCCTGTATTTGTAAGTATCTCAAAAGCAGATTGACCGAATAATGCCAATATTCCCAATGATATCGGCAAATCGGTATTCACAATTTTAACTTTCAGGTTTTTATAAGCCGACAATAAATAATCGTTAGCACTGTAAACCAAAACAGGGACAGCCAAAATAAGTATTAGGAAGCTAAGAAATCGCTGCAAAGCCGGATCAACGCCACTTGCACCTGCCAGATAATCGGGCAGGCTGAGCATCATGATATTTCCAAAACTAAATCCCGCCACTCCCAATTTAAATATCAGCTGACGATTTGTTTTTTTTGGGTTCTTTTTATCCAAATCTTCCAAAGAAATGACAGGCGTATAATGAATGGAAGCCATAAGCTCAACCACCTGACGCATACTTATCTTCGATTCTTTATAAGTAATGCTAACTTCTTTCTTTACGAAATTAACAACGGAATAACTTATTCCAGGATTTAGAGTATTGAGATTTTCCAACAACCAAATACAAGAGCTGCAATGAATAGTTGGCACAAAGAAAGTAGCTTTCGAAAAATCGCCATCATTAAACTCAAGCAACTGACCTTTAATCTCTTCCTGATCAAGATAGGCAAATTTATCACCAAATTCAGGATTATCAAGCCTGACTCCGGGCGTTTTTTCCAGTTCGTAATAGGTATATAATTTATTCTGATTTACAATCTGGTAAACTGTTTTACAGCCATTGCAACAAAAGGGTTTATCTTCCCAAATGACAGGGTATCTGCCACAGTCTTCGCCACAGTGTATACATTTAAGCTGTTCTTTTGCCATTGTGATGATAATTCCTTTAGGGAGCCCAAAAATACATCAAAAACGGAGACATGCAAATGGCGATTATAACGTGATTCGTGGATAGTTTAGCAGAAATACCTATTTTCGGCAGAAATAAATCAGGATTTAATGTTAAAGCGAGAAATAGGAAAATGGGATTTGGTTTTACTTTTGATAAACAGCTTGATTGGAGCTGGCATCTTTGGATTGCCTTCAAAAATATATGCACTTTCGGCTTGGTATAGCATTCCTGCTTTATTAATCACTGCTGGAATAGTCTTAATTCTCATTTTAAATTTTGCGGAAGTCGGAAGTCGTTTTACAAAAACTGGAGGCCCCTATTTGTACACATTGAAAGCCTTTGGACGTTTCCCTGCTTTTTTAATGGGATGGCTTTTATTAATAACCCGACTGGCAACATATGCTGCTCTTGTCAATATTTTGCCTTCTTACCTAAGTTTCTTTTATCCTGAAGTAGGGCAAATTGGAGGAAAAACCGTAATTATCTTTTTTATCACTTTATTTTTTACCGTTATCAATTATCGAGGTGTTCGTAACTCAACGCGTTGGAATAATGGATTAGCAATCGGTAAATTAATTCCATTATTAATTTTTATTATTGTAGGACTTTTCTTTATTCAGCCTGAGAATATCCAAATTCCTAAAGAACTTCCAGAAATCAGTGGTATTACACAATCTATTTTCCTTCTGATATTTGCTTTTACAGGTTTTGAGGCTATTATTGTAAGCACGGGTGAAATTAAAAATCCAAGAAAGAACATTCCTTTTGGACTAATCATTTCTTTGTTTGTTGTAAGTTTATTTTACGGACTGATTCAATTTGTTAGCATTGGAATTCTTTCAAATTTAGCAATATCGGAAAAACCTATAGTAGATGCAGCTTATTTGTTTATGGGAAAGGGTGGAGCTATTTTCATAACTATTGGTGCTTTAATCTCGGTAAGTGGAACGCTAAATACAGTCATGTTTATTGGAGGCCGCATCCCTTTTGCTTTAGCCGATGAAAAACAATTGCCTAGCTTTTTTGCCAAGATTCATACAAAATTCTCTACACCTACCAGATCCTTGATACTATTTGCCAGTCTTGCTTTTCTAGTAAGCGTTTCCGGTACGTTTATTTATGCAATTACGATTAGTGTTATCAGTAAAGTGATGATTTTTCTAATCGTTTCGGCTGCCTTGCTTCGCCTTCGATTTAAAATGAAATATCAAAAGGATTTTTTCAAACTACGTTATGGAAAGATATCGGCTTGGACAGGAATTATATTGTCGATTATACTTTTATCTACATCTAAAATAGAAGAGTTTAGAGATGTGGCTATAACACTGTTGTTTGGAGTTTTTGTGTGGATGCTCAATGAGTTGTGGAAAAGAAGAAAGACAGGAAAACTGTAATTCTTTTTTGTAATTTGGAGATTTAGTGTTTTTGTGGCTTTTTTTGCCACTATCCGTCTACCTTCGACTGAGCCTTCGGCCTGAGCTCAGTTGAACGTTCTCGCCGGAGTCTGATGGACAAAAACACCAAACAATTTAAGAATATTGCTGAGAGCTAATAATATTTTGCTTTGTGTTACTTAGTGCTGCTTTGTGTGCCTTTGTGTTATAACTATTTCACAAAGTTTCACAAAGAAAACACAGAGCTTCCCGGAGAATGAAGTCTTTTAACTTTCTATGTTAATTTAAGTCTTTAGCCAAGACCTCTACTTAAAGTTTATCTCCAATCTCGATTAATTCTTTTATAAAAATACCAATTTGATCCTGATCAAAGCCTTTTTCTAAAGCTGCCTCTTCAAGAGTTCCCCATATAGGCTCTCCGCATGCAATGCATCGTATGCCTTTCGCAGATAAATACCTTACAGAATACGGATAATGATTTACTAAATCTTCGATTTCTATTTCTTTCGTAAGTGCTATTTTAGACATATTAATTCAGAATATAATTCTTGACAATTCCCGCAATAAACTGATTCTCTCCCGACATACATAGTACATCTCTCAATTCTTTAGGTGCTCGGCCATGAATAAAATGGCTTTCCCAGATATGCTCGATATACCATTTGGGCTCATTAGCCCAACGATTATCAAGGGTTTTACGGTTTAAGAAGGTCTCTTTTGAAATTTCAATAAAAATCTTCTTGTCGAATAATTGGTAAACATCTGGATTGCCATAAACCATTAATCCTTCTGCGATTATATAATCGTAGTTTTCCTGTTCTTTTAAAATTTCTTCTCGAAAAGAATTGAAATCTATTGATTCGGGTCTCTCCCAATCAATCTGACCTTTTACCAAAGGCATCTCCGATTTAGGCACTATAAAGTCGTCTTGATGCAGAATTTTAACTTTATCGTCGATAAACCATTCACTAATATGCTGGGCTAAACTGGTTTTCCCTGCCCGACTTACTCCTCCTATTCCAATTATTTTACCCATCATTTTGAAAATCGAGGCAAAAATACAATTATTTGAAAAGAGAGAAAGGATTTAAACAAGTTTGTTCAAATACCAACACTAGA
>CAZTST010000027.1:0-20635 GCA_964616585.1 uncultured Draconibacterium sp. | reverse complement strand
TTAAAATTTTAACATTTCGTTTCTCGCAAATACTCAAGCTTCCTTATATTTGCTAAAAATTAAAATTATGCTTTTTGAAGCCAAAAATATTGTTAAACGCTATGCAGGACATACAGCTCTTGATGGAGTAAGCATCTCTGTCTCTGAACAATCAATCTTTGGATTGCTTGGACCAAACGGTGCAGGTAAAACAACTCTGATACGAATCATTAATCAAATTATCGGTCCTGACGAAGGTGAGCTTTTTTTTGAAGGAAGAAAGCTGCAATCAACTGATATTTATCGCATTGGATATCTTCCTGAAGAACGCGGCTTGTATAAAAAAATGAAGGTTGGAGAGCAAGCAATTTATTTGGCTCAACTCAAAGGTTTAAGTCGCGCAGACGCAATAAAAGAGCTAAAAATTTGGTTCGAAAAATTTGATATTGGCGATTGGTGGAATAAAAAGGTTGAAGAACTTTCGAAAGGAATGCAGCAAAAAATTCAGTTTATTGTAACTATTATCCATAAACCAAAACTGCTTATTTTCGATGAGCCTTTTAGTGGTTTCGATCCTATCAATGTGCATTTGCTTAAACAAGAAATTTTAAATTTGAAGGAACAAGGAGCCAGCATTATCTTTTCCACTCACAATATGGCTTCCGTTGAGGAAATTTGTGATCATATCAGTTTAATAAATCAAGCCAAAACTATTCTTGAAGGCGAAGTTGAAAGCATTAAAAATAAATTCAAAGCCAATATTTATGAAGTTGAATGGATTGGGAAATTAGAGCAAATGAAAGCTAAACTACCGCCATTTCTAAGCTTTTTGGAAAATGGCAATTCCAATGGAACAAATAAAACAAAATTCCAGATTTCAACAGGAAATAAACCCAACGATTTAATGAAATTTTTAATTACGGATTTTGACGTACTGGGTTTAAAAGAAATCCTTCCAAGCATGGACGAGATTTTTATTCAGAGTGTTAACGCTTCTTCAAAATAGACTTAAGATGAGCAAAATCAGCCTAATAATCCAACGCGAATATCTAACAAGAGTAAAAAAACGATCTTTTATCGTTCTCACCTTTCTAGGACCGCTATTAATGGCGTCAATTTGGATAATACCAATTTATCTTTCAAGTATTTCGCAAGAAGCGAAAGTGATAAGCGTTTTAGACGAAACAGGCGTTTTCTTCGACAAATTTGAAAATGACGAAAATTTACAGTTTATTCAAGCTGTACCGCAACTTAAAGCAGCCAAAGAAAACCTGAACAAGCTGGGCAATTATGCTTTACTCTATATCCCAAAACCAGATTTGCATATTCCAAATACTGCTATTATATATAGTGAAAAACAAGCCAGCTTAGATGTAAAAAATTATATCAAAGGTGTGATGAAAAAAGAAATTGAGGCGCAAAAACTTGCTTTGCATGGAATTGATCCTGAAGTTCTTTTGGCAATTAAAACCAATGTTTTTATTAGTTCGATAAAAGTAGATGGAAGTGGGAAAGAAGAAAAAACATCAACAGAAATAAGCATGGCAGTTGGCATGTTTTCATCTATTCTAATTTATTTCTTTATTTTTCTTTTTGGAGCACAGGTAATGCGTGGTGTTATCGAAGAAAAAACCAGTCGCATTATCGAAGTGGTAATTTCAAGCGTAAAACCATTTCAATTAATGATGGGTAAAATAATTGGAATTGCGCTTGTTGGATTTACACAATTTATGCTATGGGTCATTTTAACTTCTACCTTAGTTATTGGTTTTCAATATGTTTATCAGGATGAATTAAAAGCTTTTCAAAAAAATCAACTGGTTGAAACAAGTCAAGGATTATTCCCGGACTCTCCTGCTGAGGTAGAAAAAACAGACATTCAACCTCAAGACGAAAATATCGGTTTTTTTATAGATGCTTTATTAGCAATTGATTATGCCGTTATTTTAGGTGCGTTTTTATTTTATTTTCTTGGTGGATACTTATTGTATGCTGCATTATTTGCTGCTGTTGGATCAGCTGTTGATAGCGAAGCTGATACTCATCAATTTATGATGCCAATAACCATTCCGCTGATATTGAGTATTGTAATGGCACAATTGATTATTACCGACCCACACGGGTCTGTTGCTTTTTGGATGTCGATGTTTCCGCTCACTTCTCCAATAATTATGATGATTAGGATTCCATTTGGCGTTCCTTATTGGGAAATTTTAATGTCAGGTATTTTACTTGTCTTTGGATTCATTTTTACCACTTGGATAGCTTCTAAAATATATCGTACAGGCATTTTAATGTACGGTAAGAAAGTCAATTATAGAGAACTTTGGAAATGGTTATTCTACAAAGCTTAAATCAGGTCATTTTTCTTTCATGTATAAGGACAGGTCTATGATTCAAATCTTTTAAAGAATTGTTATCATAGATTGAAATATTATCCTAATTTTGCGCATTGTAAATTTTTTAAAAAATAAATAAAGAAACACATGCAGAACAAGGGTGCAATAAAGTTTTTTGCCATTGCATTTGCACTTGTTTGCGTTTTTCAACTTAGCTATACTTATTTTTCCAAAAGTGTTGAAAAAGACGCATACGAATACGCAAATTCAGCTCAAATTCAAGAGCTTGCTAAAGCAATTGCTAAAGGAGACAACCTAATAGAAGGTAAAATCTATGATTCTATTTCGAAAGTGAAAGAAAAATTCTATTTGGATTCAATTCAAAACGAAGTAGTTTATAACATAGGAATAAGACAATATTCGTTTAAAGAAGTTAAAGAAAGAGAAATAAATCTTGGTCTCGACTTGAAAGGTGGAATGAACGTTACACTTGAAATTTCAGTTCCTGATATCATCAAGGCTCTTTCAGGCAACAGTAAGAATATAGCTTTTAATGAGGCTGTGCGGATTGCTACTGAAAAGCAAAAAAGTACGGACGTTGCTTTCATCACTTTATTCGCAGAATCTATTAATGAAGTTGATCCTAATTTCAGCCTTGCTAGTGTCTTTAGTACAATTGAATTAAAAGACAAAGTAAGTTATAACTCAACCAACAAAGAGATTATCGATGTTTTAAATAAAGAAATTGACGGTGCTATCGACCGGACTTTTAATATTTTAAATACTCGTATCAACCGTTTTGGAGTTGCTCAACCTAATATTCAGCAATTGCAAACCAAAGGACGTATCTTAGTCGAACTTCCCGGCATTAAAGATCCTGATCGTGTTCGTAAACTATTATCCGGAACAGCCAAACTAGAGTTTTGGGAAACTTTTAATTTTACGGAAGTTATTGATTATTTCACTGAAGCAAATGCTAAACTTGCTGAGCTTAATCAGGTAAATAAAATTATTACTGATAAAGAAGAAGTTGCAGAAGCAGCAACCGAAGCTATTATAGCAGAAGCCGACACAACCGCAGCTAGCTTACTTGATCAAGTACAAAAAGAGCCTGCTGCTGATCAAGCTGCTGCTTATGATAAATACTTAGAATCAAACCCACTTTGGGCAGTATTACAGCCTTCTTTGGTTCAAGACGCTTCCGGGCAATCTTTTCCCGGTAAAAGTGCTCGTGTAGGATTTGCATCTGTAAAAGATACTGCTCGCGTAAATGCGTTACTAAAACAAGTTAAAACTGTTTTCCCAAACAATTTACGTTTGTATTGGACTATCAATCCGGTTGAAAAAGGATCCGATGTTCACGAATTGGTTGCTATTAAGGTTAGCTCACGCGATGGACAACCTGCATTAGGCGGTGATGTTATTGTTGATGCTTCTCAAGATTATAGTCCAACAGGACAAGTTGAAGTTTCAATGTCGATGAATAGTGAAGGTGCTCAGGCCTGGAAACGATTAACCGGAGACAATATTGGCCGTCAAATCGCCATTGTTTTAGATAATTACGTATATTCTTTTCCAAATGTTACCTCAGAAATTTCAGGAGGTCGTTCATCAATTTCAGGTGGTGGTATGTCAGTTGAAGAAGCGCTAGATATTGCCAATATTCTTAAAGCAGGTAAATTACCTGCTCCTGCACGCATCGTTCAGGAAGAAGTTGTTGGACCAAGTCTTGGTAAAGATTCAATAAATGCCGGTATGTTGTCGTTTGTAATCGCATTTATACTGGTATTGCTTTATATGTTTCTGTATTACAACCGTGCAGGCTGGGTAGCAGATCTTGCCCTAATGACAAATATTTTATTCATTTTTGGTGTATTGGCATCCTTAGGAGCTGTTTTAACGCTTCCCGGTATTGCCGGTATTGTGCTAACGCTTGGTATGGCAGTAGATGCAAACGTAATTATCTTCGAGCGTATCAAAGAAGAACTTAGATTAGGAAAAGGGATTCGCCTTGCTATCTCTGATGGTTATTCAAATGCATACTCTGCCATCATCGATGGAAACGTAACAACATTACTTACAGCAATCGTTCTTTATATATTCGGAAGTGGGCCGATTCAAGGTTTTGCAACGACCTTAATCATTGGTCTTTTAACTTCACTATTCACCTCCATTTTCATTACAAGGCTCGTCTTTATAAAATTATTAGATAAAAATAAAGCCATAAAATTTAGCAATAAGAAAACGGAAAACTTTTTAGCCAATACCTCTTTCGATTTTATTGGAAAGCGAAAAATCGCCTATGTTTTTTCTGGAATTTTAATTCTGATCGGTATCATTTCTTTAGCTACAAAAGGCTTAAGTTATGGCGTTGATTTCTCTGGTGGACGTTCATACATTATTCGTTTCGAGGATAATATAAATACAAACGATGTACGTAAAGTCTTAACTACAGCCTTTGGATCGGCACCTGAAGTGAAAACTTTTGGCCCTGACCGTCAGGTTAAAGTCACCACTAGGTTTATGATTGATGATGACGGCGACAACGTTGATAAAATTATTCAGGATAAATTGTTTGAATCTTTGTCCCCGTTTTATAAACAAGCTATTACTTATGAGCAATTTACAACAGATACAGGAGACGGCTCTTTAATTGGTATTGTGAGTTTGCAAAAAGTTGGACCAACAATCGTAGATGAAATTATCCGCGGCGCAATCTTTGCAATCTTTTTTGCCCTGCTCATTATCCTTGGCTATATTACAATTCGTTTTAAGAAATGGCAATACGGTGTTGGTGGCGTAATTTCATTAACACATGATGCTTTGGTAACCATAGGAATATTCTCTCTCATAGATGGTGTTTTACCATTTAGTATGGAAATTGACCAAGCTTTTATAGCAGCCATTTTGACTATCATTGGATATTCTATTAATGATACGGTAATTATTTTCGACCGTATTCGCGAAAATATGAATTTGCACAAGAAAATGAGCATGAAAGTCAATATGAACAATGCTATGAATAGTACTTTAGGTAGAACGATGAACACTGCAGGAACAACATTAATCGTTTTATTTGCAATTTTTCTGCTGGGTGGAGAAATTATTCGAGGTTTTACGTTTGCCCTATTAATAGGTATTGCTATTGGAACATACTCTTCCGTATTTAGTGCGGCTCCGGTTGCTTACGATTTATTAGGCGGCGACAAAAAAGTTGCCATTCCTGAAAAACCCGGCAAGAAGAAATAAGCTGATTTATTCACTATAAAAGAAAGTCCCGTCAAATGTGTCGGGACTTTTTTTATTTTTGTACAAAATATAAGATCAATGATGCCTTCTATGCTTCTCTTTCTAGACATTAGCGGTGGCGAATTAGCCATTATTGCTTTGGTCATTTTTATTATTCTTGGCCCTGACAAATTACCTGAAATGGCACGTAAATTCGGTAAAGCTATGCGATTTGTTCGGAAGGCTACCGAAGACATCAAACGCGAAATAAATATCGATGAAGATTTATTTCAAAAACCTCGCTCCTACTCTCACACTAAAAAAACTGCTCCAATAAATAAAGTTCAGGAAGCTGAAAACACGAATGACATTACTGAAACTACAGTTTCAGAATCGAAAGACAATAAATCAGAAATTTAATGGTTTAAAAAGAAATCTTTTGCTATGCAAACATATCGCTCCATTTTTTTAAGTCTGTTTTTTCTTTTCTTTATCAATTATTTAGGCGCCCAAAATAGAAATATAAAATTTGCAGATAATGCCTTTGAGGAAGAACGTTATGTTGAAGCCGTTCAGAAATATCTCAAAGGATATAAAAAACTCAAAAGCAATATAATTGAAAAAGAACGTGTTAACATACAAATAGCGAAAGCTTATTTAATGATGAATGATATCCGTAGAGCAAAATCTTATTATTCTCGCTTAGTTAGATCAAAAGTTCAAGAGCGTTTCCCGGAAGTTCAATTGGAATATGCACGCATTTTATTAGGACTTGAAGAATATGAAGAAGCTAAAAAGCAATTTGAAGAGTATCAATTACTTGTTCCTGATGATCCGCAAGCTTTAATTGGATTAAAATCGATAGAAAAAATAGAGGAATGGACTCAAAACCAGATAAATTATTCGATCGAAAATATCCGCAAAATAAATACACGATATAGTGAATTTTCACCTGCTTATTTCGATAAAAATTATCAAAGCATAGTTTATACTACAACCAGAGAAGAAGCAATTGGAAAAGCAAAAGATGGTTGGACCGGTATGGATTTCAGCGATTTATATTTTAGTCGGATTGATAGTAAAGGCTCATGGACTAATCCTGAAAGTATAGACGATACTGAAACCGTTAATACTACTGCCAATGAAGGCCAGGCAATATTAAACGACCGATTTAGCTCTATGTATTTTACCCGCTGTTTTCAATCTGAAGCCAAGCCCAGCGGTTGTTTAATTCTGGAAACAAAAAAATCAGGTCGTCTGTGGGGAGAGCCAAAAGTAGTGTTTTTAGGCGGTGATAGTACTAATGCCATTGGCCATCCAACACTTTCTTCCGATGAAAGAACTATTATTTTTTCGGCCGATTTTCCGAATGGAGCCGGTGGACAAGATTTGTATATTGCTCATCGTAAATCGAATGGCGATAGTTTTATGCGAGCACGAACTCTGGGCTCTCTAATTAACACTTCCTGTGATGAACTTTTTCCATTTCTGCGTAACGACACATTATTGTATTTTGCTTCTAATGGCCATATTGGAATGGGAGGATTAGATATTTACCGAGTTACTCTAAAAGGCGATACAGTAGCTTCTGATATTGTAAATATGGGTATTCCAATAAATTCATCATCAGATGATTTTGGCATTATATTTAATCCTACTCAGTTTGAAAATGGTTTTTTCTCTTCTAATCGTAAAGGTGGTCGTGGTATGGAAGATATTTATTCCTTTAGCCTGCCACCTATAGAATATGCGATAAATGGTACAGTAATAGACGATTACAGTTTGCAGCCTATAAAAGATTTGGAAGTTTTGTTAAGTGATAATTCGAGAAATGTAAACAAAAGCAAAACTAATTCAAAAGGACAATTTAGTTTCCCTACTTCCATTATTCAAAAAGGAAAAGACTATGAATTAACTATTGAAAAAGAAAATTATTTTACTCAAAAAATTAACGAATCAACTAAAGGTGTTGAACATAGCAAAACTTTTGAGGAAGTTGTTCGATTAAAACGTATTCCTGAAAAGCCAATTCTTCTGCCCGAAATTCTCTTCGATTTAGCCAAATGGGATTTGAAACCAAAATATGAAGATTCCCTTAGAGGTTTAATTAGAACCTTAGATGCTAATCCGAATATTGTTGTTGAATTAGGTGCACACACTGATAATCAAGGTAATGCAGAACAAAACGATATCTTAAGTCAAAAACGAGCAGAGTCTGTAGTAGATTACCTTATTGCACGAGGCATCGATCCTGGCAGATTAGTTGCCAAAGGATATGGCGAACGAGCTCCACGAATTATAGAAAAAACGTTTTCGAAAAACGATTTTGTTTTTAAAGAAGGCTCTGAACTTACAGAATCTTATATCGATCAACTAGCTGATAATCAAAAACAAATAGCGCATCAACTTAACCGTCGCATCGAATTTAGAGTATTACGCAGAAATTACAAAACAATTGATTATCGCCAACAAGATACCGTCAAAACTATTGCTTTAGTTGAAGCCGGAATGGAAAATGCCATTCAGGTTGAGTTAATTAGCAACGATATTTGGGAAATGGAAGTAAAAATTAACAATTTCCCCGACCGTTTAATTTATACATCGTTAACTAAACTAAATACTTTTAGCGTTGACTTCGCTTTAAAACTATTGGAAGAAGGCATTATTTCGAAAGATGATTTTGAAGGTGATGCTGAAAATCTGATTAAAGCCGGCACGATTGCACATAAAACGCTCATCAATATTCGTGAGTTATCAGTAGGAAATAAAAAAATTGAAAACGTTCAGGTTTGGGTTTGGCACGAATCAATTTATCCTTTTATTATCAATAAAGAAACCTTGAATCGTTTTGGAAAACCCGAATTCGATACAAAAACTAATAAAACACTGATTTTCAAATAAAATGAACGATTCTTCAAAATACAATCAACGCGGAGTTTCTGCATCAAAAGAAGATGTTCATAATGCAATAAAAAATATTGATAAGGGATTGTTTCCCAAAGCTTTTTGCAAAATAATACCTGATATTTTAGCTGGTGATGAAGAATATTGCACACTAATGCATGCCGATGGTGCAGGAACAAAATCATCGCTGGCATATATGTATTGGAAAGAAACAGGCGATTTATCGGTGTGGAAAGGCATAGCTCAAGATGCAATTATTATGAATCTTGATGATTTGTTATGCGTTGGAGTTACCGAAAATATTTTGCTTTCTTCAACTATCGGACGAAATAAAAACCGAATTCCGGGAGAGGTTATTAAAGAAATCATTCAGGGAACAGAAGAAATTTTAGCGCAATTGCGCGAACTTGGAATTTCAATTTATTCAACCGGTGGCGAAACTGCCGATGTTGGCGATTTGGTGCAAACAATAATTGTTGATTCTACCGTAACAGCCAGAATGAAACGTGAAGATGTTATCGACAATGCCAATATACAAGTAGGCGATGTAATTGTAGGTTTATCAAGCTCAGGACAAGCAACTTATGAAACAGAATATAATAGTGGTATGGGAAGTAACGGACTTACATCTGCTCGCCACGATGTATTTGCTCATTATTTGGCGGAAAAATATCCTGAAAGCTACGACAATCTTGTGCCTGAGGAATTGGTTTATTCAGGAAATATGAAACTAACTGATAAAACAGAGATTGATGGAATTGATGCAGGCAAACTTGTACTTTCGCCTACTAGAACTTACGCTCCAATTATAAAATCTGTTCTAGATAAATATCGCAATCAAATTCACGGAATGGTTCATTGCAGTGGTGGAGCACAAACAAAAGTGCTTCATTTTATTGATAATCTGCATATTATAAAAGATAATTTATTTGATATTCCTCCATTATTTAAACTTATTCAAGAACAATCAGGTACTGAGTGGAAAGAAATGTATAAAGTATTCAATATGGGTCATCGCATGGAAATTTATGTTCCCGAAAATATCGCAGAGCAATTAATTCTAATATCTCAATCTTTCAATGTGGATGCGCAAATTGTTGGCCGAGTAGAAAGTTCTGAAACTAAAAAACTAACTATCGAAAGTAAATTGGGGGAATTTATTTATGCCGAAGCTTAAATAGATTGTAATACCTTAGTGAATTCCTTTGTGAACTTCGTGGTAATATTTATTTTTTACCACAAAGTCGCGCCAAGGATGCACAAAGTTACACAAAGAAAAAACTTAAGAAAAAATGCAAAAAATAATCGATCGTTTCGTAAAATACATCACAATAGATACACAGTCCGATCCAAATAATCCTGCTTTCCCAAGTACTGAAAAGCAATGGGATTTAGCTCGGATTTTAGTTAATGAATTGAATGAAATTGGAATGGATAATGTTAGTTTAGATGAAAATTGCTATATCATGGCTACACTTCCATCTAATGTTGATTTTATAGTTCCTGTAATTGGATTTATTGCTCATCTTGATACAAGTCCTGATTTTACAGGAACTAGTGTAAAACCTCAGTTTCACAAAAATTATAATGGGAAAGACATAGTATTAAACAAAGAGGAAAATATCATTTTATCTCCAGATTATTTTGATGACTTATTGCTTTATAAAGGTCAAACACTTATTACTACCGATGGCACTACCTTATTAGGAGCTGATGATAAGGCCGGAATTACGGAGATAATTTCTGCTATGGAACATTTAATCAACAATCCTGAAATTAAACATGGAAAGATAAGGATTTGTTTTACTCCTGATGAAGAAGTCGGTAAAGGCGCACATAAGTTTGATGTAGAAAAATTTGGAGCAGAATGGGCATATACAATGGATGGCAGTCAGGTAGGCGAATTAGAATATGAAAATTTTAATGCTGCTGAAGCTAAAGTCACAATCTCCGGTACAACAGTTCATCCCGGCTATGCAAAAGGCAAAATGATAAACTCAATTCTTATAGCGAATGAATTTATTTCTGCACTACCTCAAAAGGAAATTCCACAAGAAACTGAGGGTTTTGAAGGATTTTATCATTTGAACGATATTAAAGGTGATGTTGAAAAAACAGAACTTAAATACATTATAAGAGATCACAATAAAGTTTTATTTGAAAAGCGAAAAGTTTTGTTCCAAGATGCAGTAGATAATTTAAATAATAAGCTTGACAATCAATTGATTAAGGCTGAGATAAAAGATCAGTACTTTAATATGCGCGAGCAAATTGAACCTGTAATGCATATTGTTTATATTGCCGAAGAAGCAATGAAAATGGCTGGTATAAAACCATTAATTCATGCCATTAGAGGTGGAACTGATGGCGCACAATTATCTTATAAAGGATTGCCTTGTCCGAATATTTTTACAGGTGGGCATAATTTCCATGGTCGTTACGAATTTATTGCTGTAGAATCAATGCAAAAAGCTATTGATGTGATAGTTAATATTGTAAAATTAACGGCTGAGAAAGTGAACAAAAATTAGATTTCCATATACCTGAAGATACGTATGATTACTTTGTGCGACCCTTTGTGCGCCTTAGTGGTAAAAAAACAAAACCACAAAGTACGTCGCTAAGGCAACCACGTTTGAATTTGCAATGTTCATCAAGCTAAAAATCCATTTCATTTCCCTATTTTTGTACAAAATTTCAAGCAAATGCAAGAAAAAATCAATGTTCAGGTATCTTCAGAGATAGGAGTTTTAGAAGCCGTTATTTTACATACACCAGGCAGTGAGGTTGAAAATATGACGCCCCAAAATGCTCAACGCGCTTTATACTCTGATATTTTAAATCTTACGATTGCCTCAAAAGAATACGCTGAGCTTGAGCAATTATTGAAAAAAATTACACGTACTTTTCAAGTAAAAGACCTTTTATTAGATATTTTAAAAAACGATACAGTGCGTGAAAATATGATTCATCGCATTATAAGTAACGAGCAATTAGATGTTTACGAATCATATCTTTTAGATTTGGATAATCCGGAATTAGCTCGTCAATTAATTGAAGGTGGCATAATGATTAAAAATAATCTGACACGTTTTCTCGATCCTGACCGCTTTAGCTTAAAACCTTTGCATAATTTCTTTTTTACTCGCGATGCCTCGATGACGGTAAACGATAAAGTACTTATCGGCAAAATGGCAAGTAAAGTTCGCGATCGTGAATCCTTAATTATGGAAAGTATTTTCGATTTTCATCCATTTTTCAATACAAAAACTATTAATCCGCTTAGCTTTGCCGGTAGAACTGATAATATCACAATTGAAGGTGGCGATGTACTTGTCGCTCGTGAAGATATTCTACTTATTGGTTTAGGTCCAAGAACTACATCGCAAGGAATTGATTTTGTTATTGAGTGCCTGAAAAACACAAATGAACGCCGACATATAATTGTGCAGGAATTGCCTCATTCGCCCGAATCTTTTATTCATTTGGATATGGTATTTACTTTTCTCGATCGAGATAAATGCATGATTTATGAACCTGTAATCCTGCAGCCTAATCGCTTCCAAACAATTCATATTACAATTGACGGCGGAAAAGTTGAAAGCATTAAAGATGTTGATAATATTATAGTTGCGCTTAAAACTTTAGGAATGGATTTGGAGCCTATATTTTGCGGCGGATCTCTCGACAAATTTTCTGTAGAACGTGAACAATGGCATAGTGGTACAAATTTCTTTGCCGTGGCTCCAGGAAAAGTAATCGGCTATGGCAGAAACGAATATACCATTAATGAGATGATAAAACACGGTTTTGATGTATTAAAAGCTCAAGACGTTATTCAGGATAAAATTAATCTAAGCGACTATCAAAAGTATGTTATCACGATAGAAGGTTCGGAATTAGCGCGTGGCGGCGGCGGAGCTCGTTGTATGACAATGCCTATTGCACGAAAAGCAGTGAATTGGTAAAATGAAGCAAAAAGGAAAACTATATCTTATTCCAAATTCTCTTGGCTCGGACGATTTAAATGCAATTCTTCCACAAGGTAATTTTAACATTATCAAAAGCATACAGACTTTTATAGTTGAAGATTTACGAACAGCCAGACGATTTTTAAGCAAGGCAGGTCATGCAGGAAATATTGATGAGCTTGACTTTTTGGTTTTAAACGAACATACAAAATCAAACGAAATAAACGATTATTTGGATGCAGTAAATCAAGGTAAAGACATTGGCTTGCTTTCCGATGCAGGAGTTCCATGCGTAGCAGATCCAGGTGCTGATATTGTTGAACTGGCACAAAACGCAGGATTTCAGGTAGTTCCATTAGTAGGTCCATCTTCAATTTTAATGGGTTTAATGGCTTCGGGTTTTAACGGACAGAATTTTGCTTTTGTTGGGTATTTGCCTAGAGAACAAATCGAACGCAATAAACGAATAAAAGAGCTGGAAACCAGAGTTTATAAAGAAGAACAAACTCAGATTTTTATCGAAGCACCTTATCGGAATAATCAGATGTTGGAAAGTTTATTGGCGCAATGTAATCCTGAAACTAAGGTTTGTATAGCATGTGATATCAGCTTAGAAACAGAATATATTATTACGCGTAAAGTGCAGGATTGGAAGAAGTTGAAAGTGAAACCTGATTTGCATAAGAGGAATACTTTGTTTTTGATTTATAAATAAATCAGCTCCAAAAATCAGGACTGTGAATAATTTAAAGACAACCAAGCGACACAAGAACAAATATTTTGACTAAATTTGACACAAATCGATGAATTGAACTTTATACAATTAACTCACTTGGAGAAAAAATCGGTGCATATAGAAAATCCAAGAATTGCCGCATAAAATGAATTTAAGTTTCGATACAAAATTAGCAGAAGGATATTCGAGCAATTCTCAAATAGCAAGAATTTTAACCGAAAATTGGGTTAAAGAAAATTCTTATTGTCCTTGCTGTGGAGAAATTCCATTAAATGAATTTGAAAATAATAGACCCGTTGCAGATTTTTATTGTAAAAAATGTAATGAAGAATTTGAATTAAAAAGTAAAAATGGAAAGTTTTCAAATACAATAAATGATGGGGCTTATTCAACAATGATAGAAAGGATTAATTCAAATCAAAATCCAAATTTTTTCTTTTTAACATATTCAAAAAAGTGGTCTGTTGAAAATTTCCTTATTATTCCTAAACAGTTTTTTACAACTGAAATAATAATAAAAAGGAAACCACTTTCAGATACTGCAAAACGTGTAGGTTGGGTCGGATGTAATATTGACATTTCAAATGTTGCAGAGGCAGGTAAAGTTTTTTTAGTAAAAGATTCTAAATTAATTGACCAAAAAATTGTAGAAACCTCTTTTAATAAAACACTTTTTTTAAGAGGGAAATCAACCGATTCCAAAGGTTGGATTTTAGATTTAATGACATGTGTTGATTTAATTAAGAAAGAAACATTTTCGTTAGAGGATGTCTATAAATTTGAAGATAAACTCAAATTAAAATACCCTAGCAATAATTTCATCAAAGACAAAATAAGGCAGCAACTTCAAGTATTACGGGATAAAGGAATAATTGAATTTGTAAGTCGAGGAAACTATAAAAAAATCAAATATGGAAACATTTAAAATCGAAGTAAAAGAAACACTTTCAAGGATTATTGAGATTAAAGCCAATTCTGCGGATGAAGCATTTTCAAAGATTCAAGATTTATACAAGAAAGAAGAAATTGTATTAGATGCTGATGATTATGTTGAAACAGAATTTTTAAAATCAGAAGAGTAAAAGATGTCAAACATAACGCCAAGTAATTCCGATTTTATTCTCTATACTTCTCAAGATGGTGAAGTCAGGGTAGATGTTTTTGTTAATGATGAAACAGTTTGGCTCACTCAAAAGGCAATGCAGGAATTGTTTGATAGGTCTAAGTCAACCGTTAGTGAACATATTAGTAATGTTTTTAAGGAAGGAGAATTAGACGAAAATCAAGTTGTTCGGAAATTCCGAACAACTGCCGTTGATGGAAAAGACTATGAAGTTTCCTATTATAATCTTGATGTCATCATATCAGTTGGTTACAGAATAAAATCACAAAGAGGCACGCAATTTAGAATTTGGGCTACCAAAACATTGAAAGAATTTATCATCAAAGGATTTGTTTTAGATGACAAAAGATTGAAACAAGGTGGTCAGATATTTGGCAAAGATTACTTTGAAGAATTGCTCGAAAGAATTCGGGAAATTCGAGCTTCAGAAAGAAGATTCTACCAAAAAATAACGGACATTTATGCTCAATGTAGTATAGATTACGACCTTAAATCAGACTTGACATTAAATTTCTATAAAACAGTTCAAAATAAACTTCATTGGGCAATTACTGGAAATACGGCAGCAGAAATTATTGATAGCAGAGCCAATGCAAAAAACCCCAATATGGGATTGACTTATTGGAAGAATTCACCTGAAGGGAAAATTCTAAAGTCAGATACAAACATTGCAAAAAACTATTTATCCGAAAAGGAAATAAACGAATTAAACAGACTTGTAGAGCTTTACTTGAATTTTGCTGAACTACAAGCGGAAAGAAATATTCCAATGAAAATGAACGAGTGGGTGGAAGCATTGGATTCATTTTTAAAAATAAACCGTTACGATTTATTAAATAATCCTGGAAAAATATCCCACGATATTGCAATCAAAAAAGCAGAATCAGAATATTCAAAGTTCAGAAGAATTCAAGACCAAAAGTTCATTTCTGATTTTGATAAAGAAGTAAAAAATATCAAAAAGAAAAAATAATGGAGATAAAAGTTAGTCGAATTCTCGCAAAACCAATTTTGTTTCTATTAAAAATATTGGGTTGTCAAAAGATACTTTTGGTATGTAAAGGATATGGAGAAGATTATGAATTATTTACTGAATTATGTTGGGAAGAGGACAAGGAATTAGACTTTAAAAACGATACCCAGTATCAAGACTTTAGAATTTGGTTTTAATACCTTATCATGTTCCTCCCTACTTTTTCTCAAACAATGGATTATCAATTAAAAATGGACAAATCGTTAGTGTAAACAAAGGTGTATGGGACAAATCCGAAGGCTTTGAATTCCGATTTTAATAATGAAGTAAAGAAACTTAACTATGAATAAATTGAATAACAATCAAACTTGTATTCATCAAGCAGTTGCACCAACCACCCTTGAAGAATGTATTCATTTTGAAAAAGAAGAACATATTTGTCCCATATGTGCTTATGAAATTGGGTTTTTAGAAGGTTGTAGTCAAAAATGGTCATGTTACGAAGATTATATTTCATCTAAAAAAGATGTATCTAAATGCATCATTGGAACCCAATATAGCAAAGCAGATTTTGAAATAATTAGTAAAAACCAAAATTTTTCGGCAATAAATAGCTGTATTTATTGTTCTTTCAAAACAGGATTTGAAGCAGCCTATATTATTAGTTTTGATGAATATAAACTTGAAATAGTAGCTAAACCAAAGAATTTTTCATTGAAAATATTTGATAAAAAATAGAGCTTGATTTAATCATGAAGTTCAAAATCTAACTCATTTGGCTGAGCCTCACCATCACCAAGAAGCAAGTTATTGATATTATTAACCAAATTCCATTTGTCAAAGGTGTTTGATTTGTTTTAAACAAAGGAAAATGGGACAAATCCGAAGGATTTGAATTTATCAACGACTTTAACAGAAAATGGCTTTCATTAATTCGTGACAAAATGAAAGACGATGCAACAATTTGGATTAGTGGAACACTTCACAATATTTTTTCAGTTGGTCAAATTCTTACCGAATTAGATTTTAAAATTCTGAATGTAATCACATGGGAAAAGACCAACCCACCACCAAACTTTTCTTGCCGCTATTTCACTCACTCAACCGAGCAAATTATTTGGGCAAGGAAATTTGAGAAAGTACCACATTATTTCAATTACGAATTAATGAAACAATTGAATGGAGACAAACAAATGAAAGACGTTTGGAAATTACCAGCAATTGCACCTTGGGAAAAATCTTGTATAAAACACCCAACCCAAAAACCTTTATCGGTTTTGACACGGCTTATTTTAGCTTCAACAAAACCAAATGCTTGGATACTTGACCCATTTACTGGAAGCAGCACAACAGGAATTGCAGCAAATTTAGCTAATAGGCGATTTTTGGGGATTGACCTAGAAGAAGAATTTTTAAAAATTAGTAAGAATCGGAAACTGGAAATAGAGAACAATAAAACAGCCGCAATATATCGCCAAAAAATTGGTGGCTTTAATAACAAAAAAGAATTTGATTTATTTTTAGTTGATGAACAGATGACAGAATACAAAACAGAACTAAACCTGACGAAAAAGAAGGTTGATCGGCTAACGGCAGTTTTGCCATATAGTGGGTTAAATTCTTCAAATACAGTCTAGCGCTAAAACAAAGTGAAACCCTGCGCCCTGCCCAATCTCCGATTAGGTCGTAAGTTTAAGTTTGTCTGAGACAAACAAAACAGCCGAAATTCTCTTACAGTCAATAGACTATCCATTTTTGTCAAGCTTAATAGGCTTTCCGCCTACCGATGGAAGATTATGCATAGCAAAAGATTCAACAAAAAAAATTGATTATATCTTAGATAATTGTTAATTTTGACAAATATTTAAGATATAATGAACTATTTAACTTTTGAAAAAGCACTTCGAGACTTCCCCATATTTTCGATTAGGGATATTCAAAAGATTGATTCTGAATTTGATAGCAGACGATTGTTTGAATGGCAGCAAAAAGGTTATATCCTCAAAATAAAAAGTGGTTATTATTGTTTTGAGCCTTACCGAAAAGAGGAACAATTTTTAAATTTTATCGCCAACAAAATTTACAAACCTTCCTATGTGTCGTTCGAAAGTGCATTGGCTTATTATAATTTTATTCCCGAAGGTGTATTTACAACTACTTCAGCAACAACACTCAATACATCTTCTTATAATACTGCAGTTGGAAATTTTACGTACAGGCATCTTAAACCCATGCTTTTTTTTGGGTACAAGCTAATTCAAGAGGAAGGCTTTACAGTAAAAATTGCCGAACCGGAAAAAGTTCTCCTAGATTATTTTTACTTGAATAAAATTAACTCGATGAATGAAATGATAGAAATGAGATTCAATGAAATCAGACTTAAAGATATGATTGATTTTGAAAAATTAGAGAACTATCAAAAAATATTTGATTCAACGACTGTAACGAAACGAATACGATTATTTAAAAAAGTTATCAATGCTTAGTTTACAAGAAATTAAACCATATTATCCGGAATCTTTACAGGTTTATGAACGGTTTATCCTTCGGGAATATTTGCAATATAAAATATTGGAAATCATCTTTGAAAGTACCTATGCAAACAAGTTGGCCTTTCTCGGTGGCACCTGCCTGCGAATTGTTCATGGAAATAGTCGTTTTTCGGAAGATTTGGATTTCGACCATTTCAAGCTTTCAACGGATGAATTTGATGACGTTTCGAGCATTGTAAAATCCGAATTGGAGCGATTGGGCTATATCGTGGGGATAAGAAATGTAAAAAAAGGAGCCTTTCATTGCTATATCAGCTTTCCCGAATTATTATATCAGCAAGGGCTTTCCAACTTTAAAGAGGAAAGAATTCTAATTCAGATAGATACAGAGTCTCAGGGATTTGATTTTAAACCTGAGCAGCCTTTATTGAATAAGTTTGATGTGTTTACACAAATTAATTCCACGCCTAAAGATTTGCTTTTGGCTCAGAAATTTTATGCTTTGATCAATCGAAAAAGGAATAAAGGGAGAGATTTCTTTGATATAGTATTTTTACTTGGAATGCGGCAAGTTCCTAATTATGAATATTTAAATGCAAAAATAGGAGTGCAATCACCGGATGAACTTCGTTATCAAATTCTGGCAAAATGTGCGGAATTGGATATGCATAAAATGGCTGCCGATGTGGAAGCGTTTTTATTTAACCCTAAAGATGTGAAAAAAATAATTTTCTTTCCACAATATATGGAGCAGGTTAAATTATATTAATTCGGAAACAAAAGTTTGTATTGCCTGCGATATTAGTTTAGATTCGGAATATATTGTTACTCAAAGTATTACGAATTGGAAAAAATTAAAAGTAAAACCAGATTTGAAGAAGAGGAATACTTTGTTTTTGATTTATAAATAATTGTAATCTAGTAAACCCGCGCTCGGCCTAATCTCTAATTAGGTCGAACCAATAAGTTTGTCTCAGACAAACAAAACAGCCGAAATACCCTCGCTCGGCCTAATCTCTGATTAGGTCGAAGCTATAAGTTTGTCTCAGACAAACAAAACAGTCGAAATACTTTTCTACGGTCAGGAGACCATCTTTTTTTTGTCAAGCTTAATCAGAGATTAAGCTTAGCGTGGGAATATGAACGGAAATCAAAAATATCATAATTTATAAAACATTAGACAGCAAATCCCTTTAGCCTTATTTGCCAATGATGAATACTTTATCACTTTTGTATAAGCAATCAACATTGTCCTGCAAGAATTATAATATTTGGGTTAAAGCCCATGAATGGATTGGTTATTAACCACTTTCAAAAGAAAAGTCCTATCACTAAATATTTATATTCCTCAGGGCCGAAATAAGGTTGTTCTGATAATGGCAACTTGGCTACTAAGGTTAATTTTTTAAAAAATAAGGTTTTGTGTAATATCATATTTTGTTTATTATCGTCTTGTGTTATAATTTTAAAAACCTTATTTTCAATTTATTAACCTTAGTAGCATAGAAAATCATAGAAGATATACAACCTTATTCCCTATTTATTAATAATAATTTTTTCTACAGAAAAAGACGGTATAAAAGTGATTGTAATCGCAATATTAAAACAAGAAAAATAAAAAAATACTTGTAATATATACTATTTTGATATACCTTTGTGCTATATTAATTTGTTATGAAAATAATATCTTTAAAAATCGACGATTCAATCTTCGGGGAAACTGAAAAAATTCTTTCAAGAATGAAAAAACCACGCAATAGGTACATAAATGAAGCAATAGATTATTACAACCAGATTCAAAGACGGTTAATAATTGAAAAAAGGCTTAAAAGAGAATCTGAGCTTGTAAAAAAAGATTCTATGTATATACTTTCAGAATTTGAGGAGATTGAAAATGTCGATTAAGCAATTTGAATTATGGATAGCCGACTTAAATCCACAGATAGGAACAGAACCTGGAAAAACCAGACCTGTTATGGTTGTCCAAACAAATTTATTGAACAAAATTCCTCATCCTTCAACAATCGTATGCCCACTCACAACAAATATTAGTAAAGAATCTGAAATTTTAAGAGTTCACCTTAAAAAAGGAATGGCTAATTTAAATGAAGATTGTGATATAATGATTGATCAAATTAGATCTATTGATAATAAAAGACTAATCAAAAAAGTTGGTGTTTTACCAAATGATCTTTTAGGCCTGGTTAAAGAAAACATTAAAATAATTTTGGATTTAGAATAAAACGTTACATATTACAATTGTTTCGTTAGCCTAATCTTAGAAAATGTTGGATTAACAATTTCATCTTAAAAATACTAAAAATTAAGCGAATTGTGAATACTCATAAGACTTTTAATAGAGCTGTTTAATCCAAAAATTAAGAAAGAATCATCTGAAAATATATTTATTCGTGCATCTGTGGCCACAAAAAAGCCGCTCAAATCTCTCTAAACGGCTCTTAACAAATTTTATATCAATATCTTAATGATGATGTCCACCAGCACCATGAACATGACCATGCTCAAGCTCTTCAGTACTTGCATCACGCACCTCAACCACTTCACCGGTAAAATAAAGTCCCTGGCCGGCAAGAGGATGATTAAAATCCATCTTAACAGTTTTCTCTCCAATTTCTAAAACCAAGCCTGATAAAGGATGACCTTGTTCGTTTTGCATTGGAATATTAGCTCCAACTTTTAGAAACTCCTTATCTATTTTGCCTTCAAATTCAAATATTTTCTTGTCTAAATCAACAATAGCTTCGGGAGTTTTTTCGCCATAACCTTCTTCGCTACTTAAAGAAAAATTAAAATTATCGCCAACAACTAAACCTTCCAAATTTTCTTCAAATTTTGGTAAAAGAGCACCAACGCCAAACAAAACAACAAA
>CAZTST010000026.1:0-20958 GCA_964616585.1 uncultured Draconibacterium sp. | reverse complement strand
TATGGTGTGGCTTAATCTTACAGATAAGCTTCATATCGATTTGGGTGTATTATTAGATCCTATTTCTGTAATGATGTTGGTGGTAATAACAACCGTTTCTTTGATGGTTCATATTTATAGCATTGGTTATATGAATGGCGAAAAAGGATATTCCAGATTTTTTGCTTTTTTATCTCTTTTTAGTTTTTCAATGCTGGGATTAGTGCTCGCTACCAATATTTTCCAAATGTATATGTTCTGGGAACTCGTTGGTGTTTCTTCTTATCTGCTTATTAGCTTTTATTATGAAAGACCATCAGCAGTTTCTGCAGGAAAAAAAGCTTTTATTGTTACTCGATTTGCTGATCTTGGATTTCTGATAGGAATTCTAACTCTTTCATATATAAGCGGAACGTTTGATTTCGTAACAATGACAGATCCTGAAGGAGCTTTAATAACGCAAGGAACTTCTTTGACTTTTATGGGACTTTCAGCATTAACTTGGGCATTGACACTAATTTTTATAGGCGGCGCCGGAAAATCAGCTATGTTTCCTTTACATATTTGGCTTCCAGATGCTATGGAAGGTCCAACACCAGTTTCTGCTCTTATTCATGCAGCCACAATGGTTGTTGCAGGTGTTTATTTAGTTGCTCGTTTATTTCCAATATACTTTTTTACATCACCCGATGTTTTGACAATCGTTGCTTACGTTGGCGGATTCACTTCCTTATTTGCTGCAATAATCGCAACTACTCAAACTGATATAAAACGTGTACTCGCCTTTTCAACAATGTCTCAAATAGGTTATATGATGTTGGCTCTTGGCGTATCTGGTTATGGAGAACATCATGGACTTGGTTTTATGGCATCAATGTTTCATTTGTTTACTCATGCAATGTTTAAAGCTTTGCTCTTTCTTGGTGCCGGAGCTATTATCCATGCAGTTCATACAAACAATATGAATGAAATGGGCGGTCTTCGCAAATACCTTCCAATTACACACATAACATTTTTAATAGCCTGTTTAACCATATCCGGAGTTCCTCCATTTTCAGGATTTTTTAGTAAAGACGAAATTTTAGTTGCAGCTTTCGAGCACGATAAAATTCTTTTCTTTATTGAATATGCTGTAGCAGGACTTACAGCTTTTTATATGTTTCGTTTGTATTTCAATGTTTTCTGGGGAAAAGATACTCATTATCACCACACTCCTCACGAATCACCATTAACTATGACAGTACCTCTAATGATTCTGGCTATTGCAAGTATGTTTACAGGTTTTATTCCATTTAGTTCATTAGTTACTTCCGATGGATTAGCTTTTGCTCTGCACACTGAATGGGCTATTGCAATTCCTTCAGTTTTAATTGGTGTTGTAGGAATTATTGCAGCATATTTTCTATATAAAAAAGAAAGTGGAATGCCACTTAAGCTTGCCACCACATTTAATGCTGCTTACAAATGGTCGTTTAATAAATTCTATATCGACGAGGTTTATTTATTTGTTACAAAGAAAATTATTTTCAATAAAATATCCCAACCAGTTGCATGGTTCGACAGACACATTGTAGATGGAACTATGGATGGAGTTGCCTGGGTAACTAATACTATTTCTAATCAGATTAAAGGATTACAATCCGGTCAATTGCAGAAATATGGATTTGTATTTGTTTCAGGCCTGATTATTTTGACTTTTGCTTTCGTTTACATTTGGTTTAATTAAAAAGAAAGATGGATTTTTTAACCTTATTCGTTGTAATACCTGTATTAACAATTGTCGCAATTGTTTTTACAAAAGATATGAAACAAACCAGGCTGGTTTCAGCAATTGGTATGTCTTTTCAATTAATTCTTTCTATAGCTCTTGTTTATCTTTATTTAGCTGAACGAAATGCAGGAAATACTACGGAAATGCTTTTTTCGCATTCCTATGTGTGGTTTGAAAGTTTTAATATCCAATATAATATTGGTGTTGATGGAATTTCGGTAGCTATGATAATGCTTACGGCAATTATTATCTTCACAGGTGTTTTTGCCTCTTGGACAGTTGATTTTTTACCCAAGGAGTTTTTTATTTCTCTGATTTTCCTTTCCACCGGAGTATTTGGATTCTTTATTTCTCTTGATCTTTTCACAATGTTTCTTTTTTATGAAGTAGCAGTAATTCCGATGTATTTATTAATCGGTATTTGGGGAACAGGACCAAAAGAATATTCGGCCATGAAATTAACTTTGATGTTAATGGGCGCTTCAGCACTTTTATTGGTTGGTATATTAGGAATCTATTTTAATTCGAATGCAGGCGGTGGCAATTTAACTTTTAGTATCCTTGAGATAGCTAAAGTTAATATTCCAATGGAAGCGCAAAGGATGTTTTTCCCGATGGTTTTTATTGGATTTGGAGTTCTTGGAGCTCTCTTCCCTTTTCATACATGGTCGCCCGACGGACATGCCTCTGCTCCTACAGCAGTTTCTATGCTTCATGCAGGAGTTCTTATGAAACTTGGAGGTTATGGAGCTTTTCGCGTAGCAATATTTTTATTGCCGGAAGCTGCGAATGAAATGTCTTGGTTCTTTTTAATCTTGACAGGAATTAGTGTAATTTATGGTGCTTTTGGAGCAATATTTCAAAAAGATCTTAAATACATCAATGCATATTCTTCGGTGAGCCACTGTGGATTAGTTTTATTTGCAATTCTGATGATGAACAAAACAGCGCTCAATGGAGCTATCCTTCAAATGATTTCTCATGGTTTGATGACAGCACTTTTCTTCGCCTTGATTGGAATGATTTATGGAAGAACTCATACTCGTATGATTGATCAACTTGGTGGTTTAATGAAAGTTATGCCTATTCTCTCTGTTTCTTACGTTATTGCAGGTTTAGCTTCTTTAGGTTTACCTGGTTTAAGTGGATTTGTTGCTGAAATGACAATTTTCTTTGGTGCTTTTCAACATCCTGATGCATTTCACCGTATTCTAACAATTGCAGCAGCTGCTTCCATTGTAATTACTGCTGTATATATTCTTCGAGTTGTTGGCCAAATTCTTTATGGACCGGTTAAAAAAGAAGAATATCTTAAATTGGGAGATGCTTTGTGGTACGAAAGACTTACTACCGGTGTCCTGATTTTTGCCATTGTCGGAATTGGTACAGCTCCGTATTGGCTTTCGGAAATGATAAATGATAGCTTGAATCCGATAGTTCATCAGATTATTCAAGGAATAGTTAAATAATAAATTTTAAGATATGAATCTGGAAAGTTTTCTATTAATGAGGCACGAAATTTTGCTAGTAATAGCATTAGTTATTATTTTGATTGCCGAATTATCGTCTGAGAATAAAAAAAGCATAATCAACCTGTCAATTATTTTATTACTCGCAATAACTGTGATAGGCTTTTTCCCTGTACCTGAAGGTTCTCTATTTGGTGGTATGTACCAAACAAGCAAACTAACTGTTTTAATGAAAAATATCTTGAATATTGGAACAGTTATTTTATTTTTTCAGGTTGCAGAATGGATAAAAAAACCAGAATATAATAATAAAGTAAGTGAGTTTTATCTACTAATTATTTCCACACTTATTGGAATGAATTTTATGATCTCTTCAGGTCATTTCTTAATGTTTTATATAGGTTTAGAATTGGCAACTATTCCAATTGCTGCATTAGCTGCCTATGATCGCTTGAAAAACATAAGTTCCGAAGCTGGTATCAAACTTATTCTTTCATCAGCATTATCTTCTGGAATATTACTTTACGGAATTTCAATGCTTTATGGAACAATAGGTTCGCTGTATTTCTCTGATATGTCAGTTGCTTTTATGAATACTCCTCTGCAAGTTATGGGCTTTATCTTTTTCTTTGCAGGAATGGGTTTTAAAATATCACTAGTTCCTTTTCATTTATGGACAGCCGATGTTTACGAAGGAGCTCCTATTAATGTAGCTTCCTATTTATCAGTCATTTCTAAAGGTGCAGCAGTATTTATTTTCACTATAATCTTATACTCTGTTTTCCATTCAATTGCCCCAATGTGGAAAAACGTATTGTATGTTATCGCAATTTTGACAATGACCGTAGGTAATTTATTTGCGATTAGGCAAAAAAATATGAAAAGATTTCTGGCGTTTTCATCTATTGCTCAAGCAGGATTTATTTTATTAGGAATTATCGATGGAAGTGCCATGGGAATGGCATCTGTACTTTATTTTGTAATGATTTATATTTTTACTAATCTCGGTGCTTTTGGAGTTGTTTCTGCTATTTCTGTTGCCACGAATAAAGAAAATATGGACGAATATGATGGCTTGTATAAAACCAATCCGATGCTTAGTTTATTAATGATGTTAGCATTATTTTCACTTGCAGGAATTCCGCCGGTTGCCGGATTTTTCGGAAAATTCTTTCTGTTTACATCTGCTGCCCATTCAGGTTACTATTGGTTAGTTTTTATAGCCGTAATAAATGCTACAATTTCGTTGTATTATTATTTATTAGTTATAAAAGCGATGTTTATTAACAAAAGCGAAACCCCGATTGCTTACTTTAAAAGTGCACTCACCACTCGTATTGGACTTTTATTATGCGTTGCCGGTATTTTTGCAATTGGACTTGCTAGTCCTATATACGAATTCATAAGAATGCTAAGTACAGGAATGTAAATTTTGAAAAAAGAAATTATGGCTTTAAATAAAGGAAAACATATCGTACAGGAAATCAATGGAGTATTATGTTCTGTGGTTGAATCGAACCTCAATGCTATACGTCTGAAATTTCTAAAAGAACTTTTGGAATTTAATAATTTTGATGTAAAAATTTTGGATGAAGCAATTGTCGAGGATCAAGAACCCACATTTACTTTAGGTGTTACTAATTTACTGTTTAATCCTGTAATAAGTGTTTACCAAAAATCGTTAAAGCGATTAGATGGCGGAAAAGTATCGCCAACATACTGGAATCAAGAGGTTGAAATTGCCCAATTACCTTATTTCGATTATAGAGAAATAAATCAAGATGCTAAAAACGATGATGATTTTCTTCCTAATCCTTGGGCTTACAGAACGGTATAATTCCAAAACTTAACCCCTTCGAGTATTCATAAATAAATGATTTTGCTTCAATTTAGATTTTGGCAGCAATTTCTTCTGCTAATCGAATTAATTCATCTGCTTGATTGCGAGCCTTATCTATAAGCTCATTTGCTTTTCTATCTGCCTCTAAAATAATTTTATTTGATGTTTTATCTCCATCCAGACGGATTTTTTTTGCTGCTTCCTTAGCTGCTAAACTAGCCAGCATTCCTTTTTTACCTGCATCTTCTACTAATCGATCGGCTTGTTTATCTGCTTCATTTTTAGCTAATTCAGCTGCTTTTTGAGCTTCTTCGCGCACTTTATCGGCTGCTAATTGTGACTGAGCAATCAAAGCATCACCTTGCTTTTTTGCTTCCACAAGAAGTTTATCAATTTCAATATTTGCTTTTTGTTTCAGCTCATCTTTTTGTTTATCTAATTCCTGATTGAATTTAGATTCGATATTACTTTTGCTGCTGTTTAGAAAATCTTTGTAATCTAAAGTCACTTTTGGATCTTTTACAAGACCACTTATTTTAGCTTTTACTTGAACCGAAGTGCCTGGATTTATCGGAATTCCTAAATTAGCGCCCGCTGTAACTAACTTATTAATACCTGTTTGTACGTTATTTCCTAATGTTTGATAAGGAATTTGGAAGGTCAAATCGTAATCTATTTTCTGATCGAAACCAATATTTCCACCAATTGTTACATCAGAATCGGCATATTTAATTTTTAAAGGCTTTTGATAAACTTTTCCATTTAGTATTTCGAATGAAAAATTTAATCCATCGGTAATCAAACGACCATATTTTTCGTTTCCAAGCAGAGTGGCCAATTGCTCCATAGTCTTAACAGAAGCAATCGATATTTGAGAAGTCTGAAGTTTTCCTCCTCCAAGCAATGTTTCAAAAGTCAGATTCAAATCATTATCCATTGCGCCTTTTAGTCGAAATCCGGTAGAAAAATTTCCTTTTGTTTTTTCGGCTATTGGTGCAGCTTTCTGAAATAAGCCTATGGTTTTATATGATTGAGGAATATCAAAATTTAAAAGATTAAAATCAAATTCGAAGGCATGACTTTGACTATCAGAACCATCAAAATCACCGGTCATTTTCATTGTTCCGCCGAGCAATTCAGCTTTTAATGGATTGAAACTAATAGATTGATCTTTAAAACTGACAATTGAAGTTATATTACTCAATTCATATTTTTCATATAAAAGTTTTTCGGCTTCGGCTGTAAAATTAAAATCAACTCTTTCGGGAAGAATTACCGATAATTTGGTTGTATCATTTTTCACTTCACTATTCTCATCTTTAATCATTCCGCTAAGTAATTCATTCATATCAATTAAGCTAGATTTCAAATTAAGACTTCCTTTCAATATTCCATTACCTAGATAATATGGCAGAAAATCGTTTACTTTTCCTGAACCGCTAAAATCACTTTTACCAACAGATAACTCTATTTGAGATAAATCAATAGAAGCTGAACTGAAGTTTAGATTTGCCTTATTTATTGCAATTGGAAGGTCAAACATTGCTGATTTATAGCTGATTTCCTGAGCAGTGAGTGTTCCATTTGCCAAAATCTGATCGTAATGCTTACTATCGATGTCCGACATTTTAGCATCTAAGCTTAAATCGAAATTAAGATTTCCCTTCAAAGATTCGTCTTGCTCCAGAGGAATAACATCTGACAAACTGTTTAAATCGAGCTTTCCTTTTAAACTCGTTTTAAAATCAGGATTGCTAATTGGAGTTTTAAGTTTAAGAGTTGCAGAAATAGGATTATCTGCTACTGCCATTTGAAAACGATTCAAATTAATATTGGTCGCATCCAAAATACCTGTTTCATTGTTTACTTTTAGGGAAACAAAAATATTGTCCGCACTTTTCGGCAGCGCCGGATATTGAAAAGAGCCATTATCAACATTTAAATCGATACTAAACCCGGGCATGGAAGTTTCGCTGTAAATCCCTGAAACACTTCCAATAAGCGAAAAAGCACCACTTGTTTTTACTTGTTCAAACTGACGCGAATAAATTGCAGGAATCAAAGACAATAAGCTTTTAAAATCGCCATCTTTAGATTTGAAATTAAAATCCATGGCATAATCTTCTTCACCCAGTAAAAAACTTCCTTCAAAATCTACAACTAAGTTATTGAGAATAGCTTGTGTGTTTTTAAGTGTATAAGTACTAGTATTCATATCTGCTTTCAAAAAAGAATTAAAGTTGGTTTTCACTTTCGATAGAAACTCAAAACCTTCATAACTCATAGTCAAATCATTAGTAGACAATTCCATTTCCATATCCGCTAAATCGGCAGAAAAATCACCACTTAAATTTCCATCTATCTCATCTATAAGCATTATAAAATCGAGTTCTCTATCTTCGTATAATAATTTTCCTTTTTTTACTAAAATATCTTTTATTTTTAATGTAAATACTTCATTTGTAGATTCATCCAGAGTATCAACAATTTCAGGTTCTGAAGGTAGAGTAATATCATAATTTATCGAGCCATTTTCGAGAGTTAAAAGCTTAATTATTGGCTTATTAAGAATGATTTTTTTAATTTCGTACGGAGCTCCCTGAAAAACATCAAGAATATCAATATCTATCGAAAGTGCATCCATCAATACTAATGTGTCTTCTGCAAACTTCTCTTTTCCAATAATTTGTAATCCTTTTAATGACAAATTAAAATCGGGAAAACTTTTGAAAAGGCTCAAACTTGCACCTGTAAAATCAACTTTTGCGTTCACATTTTTATTGATCTCATCTTTAGCCATTTGCACTAATTTTCCTTTAAAAATAAAAGGAGTAAGAATCATAGCCAAAAGGATAAACAATACGATAATTCCGGTAATTTTTAATGCTTTTTTCATTTTGATTAATTAAAGAAATTGAACTGCAAAATAACAAAAAGGCATTGTAATTTAATGAACTGATGCAAAATAAAAAAAGGTAAGTATTGTTTAAAAAATTAATAAATATGAAAATGTAACCTTATATAAAACATTATTAATTGGACAAATTTTCTTAATATAGCATCATATTCTATATCAAATCTTGAAACAGATTGATTTGTTCTTAAAAATATCTTTTATCTAAAATCACAAATAATGAAAGCCATTAAATTATTACCAATTAGTTTACTTATTATTTTAAGCGGATGCGTTGAATTAAAGCAACTTACCGAATATGCCACCGAAGGCTCAAAGCCATTAACACAAACAGATATTATTAACGGATTAAAAGAAGCGTTAATTGTCGGCACCAACAATTCGTCTAATTTACTGTCGATAACTGATGGGTATTATAAAGATGAACTCGTAAAAATACTATTGCCTCCCGAAGCCGACATCGTTGTAAAAAACATAAATAAAATTCCCGGTGGAAGTCAATTACTTGATGATGTGTTACTTAAAATCAATAGAGCAGCCGAAGATGCAGCTAAAGAAGCAAAACCAATATTTGTAAATAGCATTAGACAAATGACTATTATTGATGCCTTTGGCATATTAAAAGGCGAAGATAATGCGGCCACAACCTACTTAAAGAAAACAACTTACACTCAACTATTTGATTTATACAGACCAAAAATTAACACTTCGCTCGAGAAAAATCTGGTCGGAAATGTTTCTACGCTTCAAAGTTGGGATTTATTAACCGGAAAATGGAACGAAATGGCAGGAACTTTCGTTGGTCAAATAGCCGGATTTAAAGCTGTTGATGTGAAACTAGACGAATATCTTACGCACAAAGCTTTGGAAGGGATGTTTCTTAAAATAGAAAATGAGGAAAGAAATATCAGAAAAGATCCGGTAGCAAGGGTTTCGGATATTCTAAAACGTGTTTTCGGCAAGCAAAATATCTAATTATTAATGAATTATCTAGTCTTTTAAAGGAAAATCAAATATCTTAACCAAGTATTTAAACTCAATATCATGAATTACAAACTGATATTTATTTCGTTAATCCTCCCTTTTTTTCTTTTCAGTCAAGAAAATATTGATTCTGCAAAACAATGGCCATCTTACCGAGGTTATTTTTCAAGCGGTATTCTCGATAATGCTAATCTTCCTGAATATTGGGATGTGGAAAAATCTGTCAACATTAAATGGAAAGCGGATATTCCCGGATTAGGTTTATCAAGTCCTGTTATTTGGGGCGATAAGTTATTTATTACCAGCGCAATAAGCGAATCAGATGCTGAAGGATTAAAACCCGGCATTTATGGCGATATAGCTCCGGTTAATGATACATCAATTCATCAATGGAAAATTTTTTGTTTTGATAAAAATAATGGTAAAATACTCTGGGAAAGAACATCTTATATAGGTGTTCCAAAAATAAAAAGGCATCCAAAATCAACTCATGCAAACTGCAGTATTGCCACAGATGGGAAATTTGTACTTGCTTTTTTCGGCTCCGAAGGTTTGTATTGTTACAATATGAATGGCGAATTGTTGTGGAAAAAGGATTTTGGCATTTTGAAATCAGTATTTTTCAGAGCTGAATCTGCTGAATGGGAGTTTTCAAGTTCTCCGATAATTCACAAAGGTGTTGTAATTATCCAAAACGACGTATTGGAAAACTCATTTGTAGCAGCTTTTGAGGCCAAAACAGGCAAGCAATTATGGAAAAAAGAAAGAGATGAATATCCCGGATGGTGTACACCAAATATATATCAGAATGATGGCAAAGACATAGTGGTTCTTAACGGATACAAACATCGTGGTGGATATGATTTCGAAACAGGAGAAGAAATATGGAAAATGTCTGGTGGTGGCGACATTCCAATTCCCACACCTATAATTGGTGAAGAGCTGATTTATTTCAATAGTGCTCACGGAAAAGATTCTCCTGTTTTAGCAATAAAGAAAAATGCCAAAGGCGATATTACGCTTAAGGAAAATGAAAGCACTAATGAATTTGTTCAATGGAGCATTCCAAAAGGTGGTTCATATATGCAAACAATGATTGTTTATCAAGGACTTCTATATAATTTTGGATGGAATGGAAGCCTGATTTGTTATGATGCTATTAATGGTGAAGTTATTTACAAAGAAAAACTTGGAAACGTAAAAAGTTTTACTGCTTCGCCTGTTATTTCTGATGGTAAAATTTATATTCCGGATGATGAAGGTATGGTTTATATTGTAAAAACAGGTAAAGAATTTAATGTATTGGCATCCTATACTTTAGGTGATATTTGTATGGTGAGTCCTGCTATTACTGAAAATGTTATTTATTTCAGAACACAGAAAAACCTAATCGCGGTTTCGAAAGGTTATTAGCTGAATTATAATTGATTAATTTTTTTAAATCTTTAGGAGCTTTGTGCATACTTCGAGCCTCTTTGTGGTATAAGTTTGCATTAAAATAGCTGTAACACAGAGCTTCTCGAATTCACAAAGGTACTCAAAGAAAAATCTTTTGTTTTTGTTTAATCCTTCCTAATCAGTCCAATAAGCTCATTTTTAATTAGTTTATCAGCAGATATTTTTATGATTATAATTCCTGTTAAAGCAATTAATAGAATTATCGAGATTAAAAGTATCCAAGGAATATCCACAGATGTAAGAAGCGAAGGTAAAGTTGCGATAATTGCAGGAAGAGTGCCTGTAATTATTCCTGCAAAAAGAATCAACATATATTCTTTATAAACCATTATTCTTAACTTTTTTGATGTAAAACCATTTGCGATAAGAAAAGCATATTCCCTTTTTCTGGCATCGATATTTCTCATCATTATTAATCCAAGACCAAAAATGCCTATAATCATCCCCAAACCGCCAAGTGTCATAAAAACAGTAAGATAAGTATTAGTTACTTCATAAAAAGATGAAAGACGGTCTTTAGTAAATTCGATATTTAGACCGTAACTTCCAAATAAATCTTCAATGCTTTTTTGATAAAGTACTTTTTTACCCGGATTTCCTTTTGCCAAAAATATTGAACTTCCGGCAATGGATGACATAAAACGACTAAAATTTTCGCGTCCAATAAGAATATTGCCTTGAAATACCGAAGGTTTTAGTCCGCCTGCAAATACAATATGCAGTGTTTCACCACTTTCTG
Source organism: uncultured Draconibacterium sp. (assembly GCA_964616585.1). GTDB lineage: Bacteria > Bacteroidota > Bacteroidia > Bacteroidales > UBA12170 > UBA12170. The sequence continues at coordinate 9,804 of CAZTST010000026.1, read as the reverse complement.
CTTTAATTGATAAAGTATCTCCAATATTCATTTTCAATCCCCATTGCAGAACTGTTTGATCTGCAATTCCATAAATAACATTTTCTTTAGCAGGAATTTTCAGGGCATTCCAAGGATTGGCAAGTTCTAATCTATCTAAAGTTTTAGCAAAAGAAAAAGATTCTGCGTAAGAAAGAATATCGCTATCTATTCCTAAAATTGATGGAGCAGCAATCTGATTTAGATTGAGGCAGCTTGCATCATCGCCCTCTAACTTTAAAACTTGAAGGAATGATACATCGGCAAAAGCCTCTTGATCGAGACCGATTTTTATTCTGTCTGCAGGAAAATTTAGATTTTCTTTAATGGGTGTCATAGTTTCTCCCCATAGCAAATAACCTCCTGTACCACTTTTATTTGAGAGATAATCAAGATCGAAACTTTTACGGTTTGCTCCGGTTATAATGATAATAAAAAGTCCGGCTGCTATAAAAATAATTGGACTTAATGCTTTTGAAGGATAAAAAGCATAATACAACCAGGAATATTTTTTCAGCGACATTAGTGAATCATCGGCATTAGACGAAGAAAATCGAATTATCCATCTGAAAAACAATAAAAGGCTGATAAAAACTAAACTTCCTCCCAGAAAGAACAGCATCGTTGTTTTATCGGGAAAAACGAAAGTCGCCAAAAACGGAAGGATGGCAATAATTATTGAAACAGGAAAAAGCCATTTAATATATTTTGCATTTCGACTGTTGTTTTCTTTTATTTTATCATCATTTAGCTTAGCTAAAAAGCTTTTCGTTTTGATATACAAAACAATAAGTGAGATTAGAAACGAACTGATAAAAGCTAATGCTAGCATTCCGAAATCAGTATAGGCCGAAAGTGTGTTAGTTTGAACAGCACCTTTCCAAACTGAATTAAGCGCATAAATTATAATATTATTAAAAAAAACACCAAGAAAAACACCTGCAAATGAGGCTAAAAATGAAATTAAGGCTGTTTCTATCAAAAGTAATTTTGCAATGCTGCTATTTTTAAATCCCAATGAAAAAAGAGTTTTTACTTGTTTCTTTCGACTTTCAAAAAAAGAAGTTACAAGAAGCGACAATAACAAAATGGCAGATGCGATAATAAAAAAGCTAAGGCTTAGGAAGAGAGAAGAAAAATCAACGCCATTATAGGCGGCTTTAATTCCTTCATTATAAGCATCTCTGATTGAAAATCCTAACTTTGTAGGTTCAAGATTTCCTGATAAATCGGATAAAATTTCTTCTTTTGATATATCTTTAAAACGTAAGGCAGTTGCCGGGCCAAAATTATTGCCCCAAATTTTAATTCCTTCTTCATAACTAATAAATGCTTTTGGAGTCCCTTTAAAATTGTTCCAATATTCCTCGTCTTTATTTCTAATCTTTTCAAAATCAATTGCTACGCCGGCATCCCAATTCGAGCAACTTTCCGATCCTGAAATTCCCTGAAATTCGGGCATAAGCATTTCATCGGCCCAAATATTTTCAATATTTACGATTCCTTCGACAATAAACGCTGAAGATGTTTCGACAAGATTATTTTTAGTATCGCTCACATAATAACTCAATACAACAGTATCGCCAAGTTTTGCATTAAGATCATCTGCAAGCCAACTATTTATCGTAATATTTTTCCCTTGTGGAATTCCGTCAATTAGATTCTCGGGAATTGCAGAAACAAAAGAATATGGAGTTTTCTTATCATTCACCTCAATTCTATTTGCCAAATAAGTAATGATAGGAAATGCTTTAGGAGATGCATTTGTTATCTGAGTAATTGTCTCTTTATCAATAAAAATTCTGTCAGAGATAATTTCATATTGATTTAAATTCTCAATCTTTCTAATTTGTAGGCCAATATCCTCAATTGTAAGAACTTCTTTTAAAGCATTTTGTATAATATCAAGAGAAATTTTCTTGTCATTTTCGATAAGTAATCGATTTGTTTTAATATGACCATCAAAAGCATCTTTAAGGTCGGTGAGATTTAGGAAAACATTTAAAGGCTTTATCTGACTTATTCCAAATGTGAAATTATCGAAAGTATCATCAATTGCTATTGCACCAACAGTTAGAATTAATGATTCATTTGGGTCTTTTTCGGGAGCAAAAGGCGCATTTAACGGAATATTTGAAATGGTTTCGAAACGAATTATTATATCATCACCAACATTTAAATTCAGCCTGTCGGCAAGTTTTTTATTAATAAGGACTTCGCCCTGTTTTAAGTTTACATAATATGATTTTGGACTAAATCTGAAAAAATCATTTCCTACACCAAAAATTTGAACATTTATTGCAGATTCGCCTGTGCTGAAATTACTGCTAAAACCCTTAAGTTCAAGAATACTCACACAGCGAGTATTTATTTTTTGCTGAAGTTTTTCACTTAAATCGGGATTGAAATACCTGAGGCCTGAACTGATTACCAAACCTGCATTGTTTAGTTTCTTTTCGGTATTTGCTTTTAAAGTTTGACGAACAGAACTTCCTGTTAGCAATGATCCTGCAATAATCGCTGCTAAAAAAGCAGTAATAAGAAACTGGAAAAAAAGTGGGACTCTGTAATAAATAAGTGACCTTAAAATAGTATTGAAAATTCCTTTTCGCATTTAATTTAATTTTAAACGGATGATTTAAGAATACCTTTCTCAATATGCATTTTCCTTTGCATTTTAGATGCCAGACTATCTGAATGAGTGACGACAATTAAGGTAGTTCCCAATTCTTTATTCAATTCCACCAAAATAGTTGCCATTATTTCCGCGTTCTCCGAGTCCAAAGAACCAGTTGGTTCATCGGCAAGAATCAAATCAGGTTTATTTATTAATGCACGCACCAATGTCGCTCGCTGTGCTTCACCTCCGGAAACATATGCAGGAAATTTGTTTTTAAGTTCAATAATTCCAGTCTTTTCCATTAAAGAAAATGCATATTTTGAAGCTTCTTCGCTGCTTTTTCTATTCTTTTTATTTGCCAATAAGGGCAGCAAAATATTTTCAAAAATTGTCAGGTGTGGAAGCAGAAGATGATCTTGAAAAATAAATCCGATTTTTTGGTTTCTGTAAAACGCAGCCTTATCGGTATTAAATTTTGTGATATCCTCTCCATTAAAAAAAACTTCACCACTATCAGGTTTTGTTAACAGTCCTATGATATTTAGCAAAGTCGTTTTTCCCGAGCCTGAAGGACCGGTAATTGCAAGAGAACAGGATTCGTTAATTTCAAGATTAAGGCTGTTTAATACGAGTCCTCTTTGTAGGTAAGATTTTGATATATTGTTGATTTTTAACATTTTAATTTTTTTTCTCTTTAATACTATTAATCGCCGCCATATAGTTGGCTTCGCTTCTAAAACCAAGCAGGCGGCTCTTTTTCTTTATCGTATTTCACTCTAAATTCCAACTTTAGCTCACTTTAAACTTTAGTTCACTTATAACTTTAGCTCACTCCTAACTTCTTAACTTTTAACCAAAACCTTTAAATAGGCTTCTTTTATAGCTATTGCCATTGCCTGAGGTGTAAGCTCTTTACTAATTATTTCTCTTCCTTTTTGTCCCATTTTATGCAATTCAGTCCTGTTTTTAAGCATTTCAGACAGTATTTCTACAAGTTTTTCTACAGTATCGGGAAAATAAGTAATTCCCCCTTGAGTGGCATCAATAATCTCAGGAAACGATCCTGTATGTGGCTGAACAACAGGCACTCCTGATGATATTGCTTCTAATAAATACAAACCAAATGCGTCGTGCTTGCGAACGGGGACGCATAGAAGATCGATTGAATTAAAAAAAGCTTGTTTCTGAGTTCCGGTAAATGAATTGTAAAGAATTACTTCATGTTCAAGTCCTTCATTTTTCAATTTCTCTATTTGATCTTCTATAAAACCCTTTTCATCGCTTGTGTAACCTCCACTTAAATGGAGTTTAAGATCATTATAATCAGTCATTTGTCTTAAAATTATAAAAGCATCGATGAGTTTATCCAGACCATTCATTTTATTTAAACGAGAATAAAATCCGATTGAAGGGATTTCAGGAATTGCTTCAATATTAATATCATCTACAATTTCAAGTGCTGATGGAATTACTTTAATTTTGTCTTCACGAACACCTGTTTTAGAAATAAAAAAACGCTTAAAGTATTCGCTTGTAGCAATAAAAAGGTCGATGTGCTTTTCTTCTTGTGCCAATAATTCCCAGGCCTGACTTCTAAATGGTTCTTTCATCGCATCAATCCAATCGTCTTCATTTTGTAAAGAGCAAACGACAGGTTTTCCTATTTCATTTTTAAGTTGAACAGCCAAGCCCATAATTAGTGCATTGGAGATGTGAATAATATCAGTTCCGCCGCTTTCATTTATGAAATCTGACAGTCTTTTTATTTCTTTTTCCCTAGATGGATCATTCGTTCTGATCATATTCAAAGTGGTTTCTTCTAATCCAGCCGGATTTGTGGTTCCTGCTTGTTTGGCTGCAAAATTCAGCAGCGACGGTGAGTCTAAAAGCCTATCCACAAAGCTCGGCATTGATTTGAACAAAGGGATTTTTTCTTTAAGATAGATAGAAACTGCGCCAAAAAACACTTTATTTTCAATCTCACCTCCAAAATTTTCACCTCCAGGTGGAAGATATAATGGAATTGATGAAATTTCTATGTTCTCAAGCTTCTTGAGCCATTTTACATACAAAGTATCTCTCTGGCAATTGCCACAGTAGAAATTATCTCCCGATCCGGGTATTAAATAGGTTATTTTCATCTGTTTATAATTTGCTTTTTAATTGCCAGATATCCCAAAGGGATGCCTTCGGCAGAACTCGCTTGGATAATCATTCTCCTGTGTGTGAGATCTTCTTTTATGGCTCGTTTCATTTTCTAGTTCTTTTTCCCAAAAGCCAGCAATCTACCATCTTCCGTTAGTACAAAAAATATGTTTTCAATTACTGCTGCAGTACTGCTTATGGGTTTTCCTGTATCAAAACTCCAAATTTTTTCACCCGTATCCAAATTGACCATATAGATTTTTCCATCACGGCTTCCGAATAAAACTTTATTGCTAGAAATTACGGCAGAACTTGTAATTCTACCATCGGTTCTATATTTCCATTCAACATCGCCCGTATTCATATTGTAGCAATACAAGTATTTATCATCACTTCCAACTACAACTTTACATTTATCAATTGCAGGAGTGGCTAATAAAACACTCTCTTCGCTTTGTTTTTTTGATTGCCATTCAATTTGCATTGTATTCAGATTGATTCCAAAAAAATTACCTTCGTAATCGCCTACAAAGGCTTTATTGGATGCAATTGCCGGAGAGCCGGCAAGATAAACGCCCAAATCGCTTTTATTAATTTCTTTTCCGCTTACAGCATCGGCAACGCGTAAATAACCATCACAGCCGCCAAATACTATTTTATTATGAAAAATTGCAGGAGAACCGTTGATAAAATTATCTGTTTCAATTTTCCAAACTGCCTTACCGGTGGAAGGATTAACACAATGCAAGTTATAGTCGTAGCTGCCAACAATTATGAGTTTTTTTCCATTATCAATCCAAATATTAGCAGAGCCAATTATCTGATTTTCAGTTTTATAATCCCAAATCAATTTACCAGTTTTTGTATCAAGTGCTCTCAATACACCATCAAGTGCTCCAAAAACAACTTTGTTGTCTATTACCAATGGAGCAGCTTCAATCGCACTTTCAATATCATATTTCCATAGAATTTTTCCATCGAAATTTACAGCATGAATTTCGCCTGCATTATTACCGAAATATATGATACCGCTTTTAACAACCGGTGAGGAAACACTTCTACTGTTTGTTTTAACTGTCCAAAGCAAAGAAGGAGAAGAAGGAATATTGGCAGTTGTTCGTCCGGAAAGATCGGCATTACCTCTATACATTGGCCAATCATTCGTATTCGTTTGGGCGAATGTGAAACTCGTGATAATTGAAAATAATATGACTAGTTTTCCTCTGTTCATCTGATCATAATTTAAAGTTTAGGCCGGATGCAACATTCATCCGCCAGCTGGCGGATCAATTGCTTTTGTGCCAAATTTAGTTTCATTGAATGTTTCATTTTTATAAATTTTCGCGTTTGCTTAAAGCTCCTGTTGGACAAACATCGACAAGAATATCGACTTTATCAATAAGAATTTCATTAAATTTATGTGTTAGCGGTTCCGAAATTATGCTCATAAAACCTCTTCCTTGGAATCCTAAACTTGGAAAATTTGTTTCATTGCGTAAAACTCTAACGCATAAACCACATTTTATACATTTTGCGTTTTCAAATATCAGGCCACTTTCAAAGTTAATTTTCTTTTCTATGGCGTGACCATACATCTTAATTTTAGGATTACTAAGGTTGTATTCTTCAGAAATAATTCTTAATGCACAATTATTTTGCGCTCGACAATCGCAATGCATACAATTTTCTGCTTCTTTTATGTTTTCTTCCAAAGAAATAGGCTGATTAAATCTCTGTGTTTTTTTTGGTGATTCTTTAAGCCAAGTCTTCTTTTCGTGTTCTTCAATTTTTCCTATAACTGAATTAAATTGTTTTTTTGCCGGATTCAATTTCCCACCTTTCAGAAAAAAATTAATTGCTAATGCTGCTTTTTTTGCTTGCGCGATATCACGAATAATTTGTTTGTTTTCTTTAGCCGCCCCACCAATTTTAAAAATTGGCTTTCCATTAAACAATAGAGAATCACCTTCATGTAAAATATGAGATTCGGCTGCTGCGGTATTTTGGAGAGTATCAAATCCAGAACAGGAAATTAAAATGCTATCAAATTCTTTTGATAAGGAATTTGATAATTGATCTTCATCAATATAGCTATTATCTTCTATTTCAACTCCTAGGGAAAGTACTTTATTCAGTTCCTGCTCAAATATATTTTTGGATTTTTCATCAAGTTTATTTAAAATCTCCCCTCCTGCTTGATTAGTTTTTTCAAAAATTATACATTTATGACCTTCTTTTGCCAGAAAAAAAGATGCAATCAAACCTGAAATACCGGCACCAATTATCGCTATTCTTTTTGCTGCAGATGTTTTTGTAATTCCTGAAATACTTTTTTTAATATCATAATTTTCTGACGAAAACCTTTTGATATTTACAATTGAGATAGTTTGGTCTATCATTTTTCTTCTGCACGCATTTTCGCAATATTTAGGGCAAAGAAAGCATAGAGTTTCCGGCATTCCCATTTCATTGAAAGCCAATTCAGTAGCCGCTTTAATATCTCCTTTCTGAATATACCGATTCATTAAAGGAATATTCAAATCTACTGGGCAAACAACTTTACAAGGAGCTTCACATTCAGCTCTATGCTCCGATAAAAGCATTGAAATGGCATCTTTACGCAAATCCAAAACCTCTTCGCTTGAAGCATCAATTATCATTCCTTCTTCGACATGAACAGAACAGGAGTGCAGGAATTTATTCGTTTCTTTATTCTTAACGAGGCAGACAGAGCAAGAAGTATAATGCGGAAGATCATCGCGATAGCAAAGCGAAGGTATATTTATCCCATTCAGACGAGCAGCGTCAATTAAGCGAATTCCCTCGTCAACTTCCAAAATCTTATTATCTATCTTTAGTTTGATCATAATTTATTTCTCAATTGCATCAACCGGGCACACTTCAACACAGGCATTGCATTTAACACATAATTGCGTGTCGATTTCGTGTTTTTCATAAGGTTTAAATGCTATGGCACTCACAGGACAAGCAGTTACGCATTTGGTACAGCCATTACAATTATCGTTTATTCGATAGGTTATCAAATCGGGACATTTAGATGTTGGGCAAACACCTTTTGCATGAGCTTCATATTCTTCGCGGAAATATTTGATGCTCGAAATTACGGGATTGGGTGCTGTTTTTCCAAGAGCACATAAACTCCCTTTTGTAATTGAAGTTCCCAGTCTCTCCAGTTCATCTATCTCAGAAATATCTGCCTCTCCTTTACTAAATCTATCAAGAATTTTGAGCATTTGTCCGGTTCCTACGCGACAAAAAGTGCATTTACCGCAGGATTGATCGTGAGTAAAAGTTAGGAAATATTTCGCCATATCAACCATACAATCAGTATCATCCAAAACAACAAGTCCACCAGAACCCATCATTGCGCCTAATTGCGTTAAACTTTCAAAATCAACAGGAATATCAGACAATCGCTCTGGAATGCAACCGCCTGACGGACCTCCAATTTGAACGGCTTTAAATTTTCTTCCCGGAGCAACTCCTTCACCAATATTTTCAACAATTTTGCGAATGCTAATTCCCATCGGAACTTCAATCAATCCGCCGCGAGCTGTCTTTCCAGCTAATGCAAAAACTTTTGTTCCTTTGCTGTTTTTCGTACCAATATTACTAAAAGCTTCATGTCCATTTCTGATAATCCAAGGAAGCATACACAATGTTTCTACATTATTTACCAATGTTGGTTTCTCATAAAGTCCTTTCACAATAGGGAAAGGAGGGCGAACTATCGGGTTTCCTCTTTCTCCTTGAATAGAAGCAATCATTGCTGTTTCTTCGCCGCAAACAAAGGCTCCGGCACCTTCAAAAATTTTAATTTTAAAAGAAAATTCCGACCCACGAATATTATCACCCAATAATTTTCGCTCTTCGCATATTTTTATTGCATTCTTAACTCTTTCAACGGCAAGAGGATACTCAGCTCTAATATAAAAAATTCCTTCTTTAGCTCCAATCGCGTAGGCTGCAATCATCATTCCTTCGATAACTCGAAAAGGGAAAGATTCCAGAAGCATTCTGTCCATAAAAGCACCCGGATCACCTTCATCGCCATTGCAAATAATATATTTTTCGTTGCTTTTGGAATTATAACCAATCTTCCATTTTTCACCTGTAGTAAATCCTCCACCACCACGACCTCTGAGTCCACTTTTAATTACTATATCGATTAATTCTTCTTGAGTCATCAAATTTAAAACATTTTTAAAAGCCTTAAATCCATCATATTTTAAATATTCATCAAATGAAAAAGGAGATATTTCACCGTAGTGCTCTGTTGCAATGTGTTTCTGATATTTAAGAAAGTTATTCAGGTATTTTTCTCTTGTATCGTCTTCCAAATTAATAGGGCTGATTAACATTTCGTCGGTATGAAATGTATCGAACCAATCGTTGAGCAGCGTTTTGAGTTTGTTTTTTTTGTTTTTGGGTTTGAGGTGATGAAGTATTATTTCGCTCACTCGCTCTTCGGTAACTTTTGTGTATCGAATAGGACTTCTATTCTTTTGAGCTATTTCGAGCAAAGGAGTTTGATTACAAACGCCAACACAACCAACTGTTTTAACTTGAGCTTCGATATTGTATTTTAGAACGGTTTTTTCAACTTCATTCATAATGTCCTGACTGCCACCTGCAACACAACAAGAACCCAGTCCTACTCTTATTTCGGTTTCATAATCAGTTTCAGGAAGTACAAGCTTGTCAGGTTTTAAATCATTTATCGATTTAAGAAAATCTATAATTATGTTTTTTACCTCCGAGGTTTTAACGTGCCCATAAGTTTTATTATCAATCTGAATAGCTGGCGCAAGAGTACAACAACCAAGACAGGCAACTTCTTCGACGGAAAATAGTTGATCTTCGCTAGTGCTTACACCTTCTTTAATCTTTAATTCTCTTTTAAAAGCATCTGAAATAAGAGCAGAACCTTTAACATGACAGGCAGTGCCGGAACAAACTTTTATTATATGCTCACCAAAAGGAAGATGTCGAAATTGCGA
>CAZTST010000025.1:19522-21203 GCA_964616585.1 uncultured Draconibacterium sp. | reverse complement strand
TCCACCAAAGCCAGATTGCATTCCTTGAACCATAGAAGCTTCGTCAACAATAAAAAGAGTATTGCTATGTTTGTTTTCTTTAAGACTGCTAATAAGTTGACCCGATTTATTTATTTGATTATAATAGATTTTTTTATGAATAGTAAATGCCTGACTGCCGGAGTAATGCTGCAAAACTTTTGCTGCTCTACCGGTAGGAGCCAACAGAACGGTTCGCATTTTCATCATCGGTAAACTTTTAACCAGGCTACGCACAAAACTGGTTTTTCCTGTGCCTGCATAACCTTTTAAAACAAAGGCTTTTTTATATTCTTCATCGTTTAAAAAACGCGCAAAAGATTGGATTAAATTTTCCTGACCGGATGTAGGTTCGTGAGGAAAATATTTTGTGAGAATACGATTTACCAAATTGGAATTCATATTATAATTAAAATGGGTAGCCAATTCCAAAATTCCAGAATATATCGGAGAATTGAGTTTTATTTAAAACAAAGCGATTACCAATACTTTGTGCAGGATCGCGAAATTTTACTGCGGCATCCAAACGCATAATAAAAAACTCAAAATCAAATCTTAATCCAAATCCGCCGTCAATAGCAAGCTGACTGGCAAACTTATTCCATTGAAAATGTCCATCGGGGAATAGCTCATTTTCTTCCAATAGCCAAATATTGCCAACATCAGCAAACAATGCGCCATTCATATACCAAATTATTGGAAAACGATATTCAAAAGAAGCCTCCAATTTAATCTCTCCCATTTTATCAAATTCGTTGATATTTGTTTCTATATAACTTCCAGGTCCCAAGGTTCGGTATGCCCAACCTCTCATTCCATTTGCGCCACCACCATAAAATCCTTTTTCGAATGGCAAGGCCGATGAGTTTCCGTAAGGAATTCCAAGTCCAAGAATTGTTCGGTAAATAAAACCTTGTTTGTTTGGTAAAGCATAAAAACGGCGGAAATCTAGTTCTCCACGAACATATTGCGCGTATCGAATGCCGAATAGGCTGTAAAAACCTTCCGTTGAAGGCTGAGTTTTAGAAAAATCGTTGACTAAAGAAGCAAGGTTCCCGGCAATTTCGAATCGGAAAAGCATATATGTAAAATCTTCCCATTTATTCGATTTCTGTGTATTAAAAGTCAGATTGTATTTTAGTGCAGCAATAAAATGGTCGGTATATTGGTCTTTGTATCTAACATTGGTAAGTGTATCGAGATTTGCCTGAAATTCTGGCGATGGATATATCTTGATCATGCTTAAATCGATAGGAAATAGACGATTATATGCGTTCTTACCCATATTCCACTCGTAACCAAAAGAAGCATTTCCAAGGTGTCGTTCATAGCTAGGTCGGGTTTGAAAATTATAACTTAACTGAAAAATACTACGAGGAGCAAGGTATTTTGGGAAACGCGCCTGCTTAATAGGTCCAAAAAAGTTGGGTGTGCGCAAACTCAAATAAAGTCCGTATTCCATAGTGTTGAAAAGCAAATAATCGTGCGTGGTTTGGTAGCTGTCGTAAGCTCTGCTTTCCAAAGCAGTTGATAGGCGCAGGCTAAGCATCTCTCCACCACGAAATATATTACGATTTGAGTACACTAAATTTCCTCTCAGACCCAAATCGCCCGAAGTATTTGTAATATCTGTTTCTAGAGTATATGATTGGGTTTTTGTCTT
>CAZTST010000025.1:1350-19512 GCA_964616585.1 uncultured Draconibacterium sp. | reverse complement strand
CGAATTGAAACGTCCAAAGGAAGTGTACTTGTATTATTTTGAGAACTATCCTCAACAAAGCTGATATTCACATACTTATAAATAGGAAATTGATTTAGCTTTTGATATGTTCGTTTAAGTTCTTCAATATTGAATATCGATTTATTTCCAAAAAAGATGGAACGGGCAACCACTTTTGGTCGAATTTTTAGTGAATTATAGTAAATAAAATGATATTTATCTATGCTATTATCTTCTTTATCTGATGGTATATCCACAACCAACGTATCGGGTGCATAATCAAATACAGTTAAAGGATCAAAATTTGGATATATGAAGATGTCGCGAACTGAATACTGTTGATGTTTTTGATCTTTTGTTGAATCGTTTTTAATATTAGTTGGTAAATTAATTTCAGCCAATATTGAAAGACTATGGTTGTTATATGTACTATCCACAACATAGTTTATATAATTTTTATTGAATCGATAATAACCATTGGAACGTAAATATTCTGTTATTCTATCTCTTTCGTTATCAAGATGATAAGAATTATATGATTTGCCTGATTTAATTAATGATTCATTCGAAATATTCCTAACAATATTTAATATTTCGGTATCAGCAGAAATCCATTCAAAATTATTTATTATGTATGGTTTGTTAGGAATGACAATATATTCTACAATGGCTTTTTTGTCTTTTATTTTGTAATTGATATCTATTTCGGCATTAAAAAAAGACACATTATTTAAGAACGATTTCATCCGCTGTGCAGATTCTTCAGCAGCATATTTATCAAGAAAAACCGGCTCTGTACCAAAGACGCGTAAAAGCCAATTATTAAATGCACTTTTTTTATCTTTCAAGGCATAATATATTCCAATATTGCTGTAAAATAAAGCAATTGATTTTGGTGCAGGTTGTTGAGAAATATAATCTTCTAAAGGTGCAGATCTAGTCGAATTATTTGTGTGGATTATAGTATTTTTATGTAAAAGATATTCATCCTCACTCAGATTCCTGCTAACATTACATGCACTAAGCGTAGCTAGCACTATAGTTGTAAGTAGAAGATATGTTTTACCAAATTTCAATTTAAGAAGAATAAATAGTGATAAAAATAGTTGTACGAAAATACAATTATTTAATCATTATCAGACTTTTTAGGGATTCTTTTCCTTGGTGGGCGACCTTTGGGATAAAATGTAGGATTTTCGTTAGAATTATCAGATCTGGATTTTTTTACCCGTATTTCCTTTGTAAATTTTCTAACTTCTCTTTTTGGCTCATTACTCTTAGCCGAATATGATGATCTTTCGCCACCTCTTTCAGAACCTGAACTTCTTCTTGATCTATCGTCTGATTTGTCAAACTCTCTTCTTGGAGCACGACTTTTAGAAGCATATGAAGATTTTTCGCCTCCTCTTTCAGAACCTGAACTTCTTCTTGGTCTATCGTCTGATTTGTCAAACTCTCTTCTTGGAGCACTGTTTTTAGAAGCATATGAAGATCTTTCGCCTCCTCTTTCAGAACCTGAACTTCTTCTTGGTCTATCGTCTGATTTGTCAAACTCTCTTCTTGGAGCACTGTTTTTAGAAGCATATGAAGATCTTTCGCCTCCTCTTTCAGAACCTGAACTTCTTCTTGGTCTATCGTCTGATTTGCCAAACTCTTTTCTTGGAGCACGACTTTTAGAGTCATATGATGATCTTTCGCCACCTCTTTCAGAACCTGAGCTTCTTCTTGGTCTATCGTCTGATTTGCCATATTCTTTTCTAGGAGCGCGATCTTTGTCACTTCTATCGTATTCTTTTCTTGGCTCTTTTTTATTTTCTTTCATTTGCGAATCAATTTCCCATTCACTTTTTGTTTTCCCTTTGAATTTGGTATTTTTACCTTCTTTATCCCAGTCATCTTTTCTTCGATATGCAGGTCCGTCAGATATGCTTTTATCAATATCGTCAGTTGTTTTAAAGTCCTTGTATTTTTCTTTCTGACTGCCCTCATAAATTTCGAATTTTTCGAAACGGCATTCAAGCGGTCCGTTATAAAGCTCTATTTTCCGCGAAGGATATAAACCGATTTGCTTAAGCGCAATAATATCTGAACTTATTATCCAAGCTGTATAACCTCCATATTTTTGTTTCATTGTATCGCCCATATCACGATATAAATCAACTATATCTCTTGTTCTTATACGTTCGCCATAAGGTGGATTACAAACCATAATTCCGGGACTATCTGGAGGAGTAAATTCCTGCATTGATATTTGCTCAAGTTGAATATCTTTCTGAAGATGAGCAGATTGAATATTTTTCTTAGCCACTTCAATCATGCCTGCAGCCAGGTCAATTCCAATAATTTTAAAATCAATATCGTGCTGTTGCGAAAGACCATCTATTTTAACTTCTTTCCAAAGATCGCCATCAAAATCCTTAAAATTCAAGAATCCAAAATAATCGCGATAGCTTGCCGGAGGAATATTCATGGCGATTAAGGCTGCTTCTATAAGCAAAGTTCCTGAACCACACATTGGATCGATAAAATGGCTTTTTTTATCCCAACCGCTTAAAAGAATCATTCCGGCAGCAAGTACTTCATTTAAAGGAGCTGAGCCGGCACTTACTCTATAACCACGTTTATGCAAAGAAATATTTGAAGTATCTAACGAAACAGTACAATGGTCATCTTTAATAAAAATGCTGATGCGCAATGTAGGGCGTGTAGTTTCAACATTGGGTCTTTGGTTGAATTTAAACACAAACTGATCGGCAATTGCGTCTTTTGTTTTTAAAGCAGCATATTGCGAATGATTAATTTTAGAATTGCTAAGTGTGGCATCAATAGCAAAAGTGTCTTCCAAACCCATAAGTTCCGACCAATCGATAGAACGTATGCCTTTATACAATGCTAATTCGTCTTCGGCAGGGAAATCGGTTATAGGTTTTAATATACGAATGGCAGTTCGGCACCAATAATTAGCCGTATATAAATCTTTTAAATCGCCTTTAAACGAAACGGCTCGATTTAAAATCTCTATTTCATCTATTTGTAAATCACGAAGTTCCTGAGCTAAAACTTCTTCGAGTCCGGCAAATGTTTTAGCAATGTATAATTCTTTCAAAGGCTATTTAAATTTTTTGCAAAGATAGCTTTTTCTTAAGCGCAATAGGCTAAAACTTTTTTTGATAAATATGGCAATAAGGTGTGCCTCCTTTATTATCATAATAGTTTTGATGATAATTTTCAGCAATCCAAAAAGTGCTAGCCGGAATAAGTTCAGTTACTACCTTATATCCATTTTTAACAAGCTCATTAATAAGCTTTTCTGCTGTTGTCTTTTCTTCTTTGGATGTATAAAAAATTACTGAGCGATATTGAGTTCCAATATCCGGGCCTTGACGATTTATTTGACTTTGATCGTGAGTTTCGAAAAACAGCTTGGTCAACTCTTCATAACTTATTTTATTTGAGTCATATACTACCTTTGTAGTTTCTGCATGACCGGTCTGTCCTGTACAAACTTGCTCATAACTTGGTTTATCACGATGGCCACCCATATAGCCTACTTCGGTGGAGATTACACCCTTTTTTTTCTGAAAATGATATTGAGTTCCCCAAAAACAACCACTGGCAAAAAAAGCTGTATCAACTTTCTCTTTATTTATTTTAACTGCTTCAAAAGTTAGAGAAATAGAATTTACGCAATGGCGAATATTTTTATCAGTAAATTGCTCACCTTCAAAAATATGTCCCAGATGAGCTCCGCAATTTTTGCAAAGAATTTCAGTTCTGCGGCCATCAGCGTCTAGCTTACGTTGGATAGCTCCTGGAATTTCATCATCAAAACTTGGCCATCCACAATGCCCATCAAATTTATCATCAGATTTATAAAGTGCCGCTCCACATCTTTTACAATTATAATTGCCTTCTTCTGCATGCTCATTATATTGTCCGGTAAAAGGGCGTTCTGTTCCTTTGAAAACTATAACGCGCTCTTCATCAGCTGTTAATGGATTGTATTTTGGTTTTTCTTGACAGTTGGATGTCATAATTGCTAATATTAAAAAAGTTCCTAAAAGTATAGTTTTATGTTTCATATACAAAGAAACTTAAAATTGAATTGTGTTGATTATTATAAGTTTTAAAAAGATGTTAAAAAAAATATCAAAAAAAACTTGACATTGCAAGAGAAATATTTGTATTATTGTAATATCAAATTAATATCATAATAACTTAAAATATTTATCATGAAAGAAGAGAAAAAGTTTAATCCATCGTCAGGTTATGGAATGTTGTTTTTAACCTTGATTTTAATTATTGCCCCAATTCCATTAATTATAGTTACAAAGATGGTCGTTTTATTGGTATTCTTGCTTGCAGGAATATTTTTATCGCTTGGATTTATGATTGTAAATCCTAATGAATCAATGGTTTTGGTGCTGTTTGGCTCATATAAGGGAACTGTTTTAGATAATGGTTTTTTCTGGGCGAATCCTTTTTTTGTAAAAAAGAAGATTTCTTTAAGGGCTAGAAATTTAGACAGTTCGCCTATCAAAGTTAACGACCATGTCGGGAATCCGATTATGATTGGAATAGTTTTAGTTTGGCGTGTGAACAATACTTTTAGAGCTGCTTTTGATGTTGATGATTATATTCATTTTGTTGATATTCAATCAGAAGCTGCTATTAGACAATTGGCCGGGAAATATCCTTATGATAATTTTGATGATGACGGCTCTGAAATTACCTTGCGTTCCGGTGGTGAAATTGTAAACCATAAATTGGAAGCAGAACTTAAAGAGCGTTTAGAAATTGCAGGAATAGAAGTAATGGAAGCTCGAATTTCGTATTTGGCATATGCTCAGGAAATTGCTCAGGCAATGTTAAAACGTCAACAAGCTACTGCAATTGTTGCTGCTCGTTTTAAAATTGTTGAAGGTGCGGTTAGCATGGTAAAAATGGCGCTTGAACAATTGAAACAAGAGAATATCATTGAATTGGATGATGAAAGAAAAGCTGCAATGGTAAGTAATTTGCTGGTTGTGTTAGTAAGCGATAAAGATGCCGCGCCAATCGTAAATGCAGGCACTTTGCATCATTAATAATTTTGATTAAAATACTTTATCAATGTCAGAAGGAAATACAGTTAGGAAGAAAAAAGTATTTGCGCTACGTCTCCATCCAAAAATGATTGAGGCTGTGGAAAAATGGGCCGCTGATGATTTTAGAAGCGTAAACGGCCATATTGAATGGTTGCTTTCAGAAGCGTTAAAAAAAGCGGGTCGAAATCCAAAATAAAAAAAAGTTCATCAGTCAGCTGACTGATGAACTTTTTTTTATTGTCGAAAAGTTCTTGAACAAATGATATTATTGAATATTAATTTTTTGAATTTGCCGCTGATTTTCACCTTCCATCTCTATAAAATACATTCCTTTCCGTAGATGCTGCAAATCTATATCCAAATGATAAAAAACATCAAGTTTATCGCTATAAACTGGTTGCCCTAACATATTGCTAACGCGAATGTTAAATGTTTTTCCAAAAGCCGAATCGTTAAACCATAAAGTAATTTCTCCATTTGATGGATTTGGGTAAAGCATAAAAAAACCATCAGAAATTTCTGCAAACTCTTCAATACCAACAGGAAATCCTGATAATGTAGTAATTCCTGTATTGCTTGGGTCTAACCAGGGTTTTAATTGAGAAGCTGATGTTGTGCCATTTTTATCCCAATGAAAATTGAATTTACCATAATAATCAGGCCCGGTTAAATCTGAACAAGAAGCATCGCCACCTGTTAAAGTACCAATTAAATATCCATTTTGCGAGTAAATTGGAGAACCTGATGAACCACCTTCTGTTACGCCATGGCCATTTGCGGTTACACTCCATATAACTTCCCAAGCTCCGTTAGTTAAAGTTCCCGGATACGAATATGTTGTAGAAGCAAGACTGGAATTATATGTGGATATTTTTTTTATATCACCACTTGGATGATGAATAGAAACTCCACTATTGCTAACGCTACCAGATCTGTCCCAACCCATAAAATAAGCATTGTATTCCTCCGGTATATTTTGTTTGAGTAGAGCAAGGTAAAAATCAGATCCGATAGTACTAATATAACTGGTTGCAATTTTTGTAGCTCCTGTCATAGTTCCGGAAACCGGTTCAATAGTTGGATCATCGCATGTAGCCGACTGATAATTAAAATAAACAATCATTAGACTTAAGTCAGTATCAGTCACACCATCAAAACAGTGCCAGGCAGAAAGAACATAAGGTTTACGGTCGTTATTTGAATTGTTTACTACACTGCCCGTGCACCAATAGTTACTTCCTCCTTTTTTGATATTTAGACGAACAACTGAATTTTTTTGATTTTCATAATTAGCTCCTTCCGGGCAGTTTACATTTACTTCACAGGAGCCGGATGTTCCAAAGCCATTGACTTCTATATCACTAATCCCACGATAAGCATGAGAGACTTCATCAATTGTGAAGTGGCCTAAACCAGCTACCGAAGCAGGTTCGTTATATTCGATTATTAATTTGTCGCCATAAATTAATTCTGTTGCAAATAAACCTGTTTCAGGATTATTTAAATCAGTAAAAGAACCAATAATTTGTTCTTTGTCAGGAGAATAGATAAATAATTTTGCTCCTTTTGGAAGATAAAAATCAGAAAAATACAATCCTAAAGCCAGTGCATTTTCTGATGTAATTGTCGCTTTCCAAATAGTATTCCCATTATTATCTATTATTCTAGTTCCAAAATCAGGATCTCTTAAGCTTTTGCCGAATGGCAACACTTTTCCAAACTCATAGGCAGTGCACTGCTTCTCGACAATCTCATTTTTTGTCATGGAAAAAGGAATTTTTGGTGAATAGCTAATTCCTTGTGTGTCAAATTGCTGCATCTGAAAAGAGGCCGGTTCACCGCCATGACTGATTTGGGCTTGAAGGTGTACGCTTAATAAACTGACTGTTAGCGATAAAACAAAAAATTTGATTATTTGTGAAATGCGTATAGTTATAAAGTTTCTAGAGTTCATTATAATTTATTTGCTACAAAATTAATAATTTAAAACAAAGTAAAACGAATAAAATAATCTGTTTCTTCATTCAATATCTTTCAAATATTTTTTTGGTACTCGTAAACGAAGTTCTTGTTTTCGATAATCTATTTCGGCTTTATACTCACGCAAAATATCGCCTCCTAAAACACCATCTATTGGTTTTAGTCCAAAAGTTTTAAAAGATTGATTAATATGAACCATATCGATAATTATACTCAAATAATCCGTGATATAAAGTTGCCCTATTTCCAGACTTTCAAGAGTGATTATATGGCTTTTCATATCATTTGTTCCCAGACCGGTAGATAGCTGTTCATTCTCATGCATTTCAAGTTCATCTACAAACTTGGTAATGCGAGTTTTATCAAAAACTGTTCGAGAAGCTCCTGTATCTATTAATAAGCGACAAGATTTTTGGTTGATTTTAGCACAAAGAATAATATGTACACCATCAGCTTCAATTGCTACAAAATCGAAAGGAATTTTACAAAGCATATTCGAAAATTAGTTTAGAAGCATAAACTTCGCAGAAATTCTTTATTGTATTTACTGTTTCTAGTTGACATTCAGTAATTTGACTCATAATTAAATTATATTATTTCGAGTAAATATAATGAAAATAGTGTTTATGCAAATAAATTAATTAGCTATTTTGGTTCACTTCAACTGAGCAAGTCATCCGATGGCTATCAGATTATTAGTAATTATTATGCTGATTTAGCTATTTAAAAAAAACATTTGGTAGTATCAAAAACTATTCTAATTTTGTAGCCACAATGATGACAACTAAAATATATCGCTTTTCTTTTTATTGGTATTATAGACCATAGGGGATTGCTTTGTATATAAAATAAAAAATAATATAAAAAGAGTCCCAAAGAAATTTGGGACTCTTTTTATGTAAAAAAAGGATGATGATTACTAATTGCAGCTTTTATTTTTGGAATTATTATTATCTGTTTTATCGACAGGACGAAAGCATTATGTTTAAACATAGCTGAAGTTCTGCGCAAGTAGAACTTTTTTTTTGATTAAAATTAAAAAACCAAAATGAATACAACTTTAATACATACAGCAAATAGAATCAAATCGGTTAATGAATATTACTTTTCCACTAAGCTTGCCGAAATCCGAAAAATGAATGCAAATGGTCTTTCTATTATTAATTTAGGAATTGGTAATCCTGATTTAGCGCCCTCAGAAAAGACAATTAGCAGTTTACTACAGGCCGCCAATGAACCATCAAATCATGGTTATCAAAGTTATACAGGAATTCCTGAACTAAGAAATGCTTTTGCCGATTGGTATAAAAGATTTTATCAGGTTAAACTTAATCCTGAAAACGAAATTTTACCATTGCTGGGTTCCAAAGAAGGTATAATGCATATTTCCCTGGCTTTTTTAAATCCCGGTGATGAGGTATTGATTCCTGACCCTGGCTATCCTGCATATAAAGCAGTATCAGCACTTTGCGAGGCAAAAGCAATAGAATATGATTTAAAAGAATCTGATAATTGGTGTGCGGATTTTAATCAGCTCGAAAAAATGGATTTGACCAAAGTTAAACTTATGTGGGTAAATTATCCAAATATGCCCACGGGAAAACATGCAACAAGCAAATTTTTCGAGCAATTAGTAGCTTTTGGAAAAAAACATCGAATTCTTATTGTTAATGACAATCCTTATGGGTTGATTAGTTCTAATAAGCCATTGAGTATTTTATCGGTAATCGGTGCAAAGGATATTGCAATAGAATTGAATTCATTAAGTAAATCGCATAATATGGCAGGTTGGCGAGTTGGAATGATAGGAGCAAATTCGCATTTTATTCAGGCTATTTTGAAAGTTAAATCCAATATGGATTCCGGAATGTTCAAACCAATACAATTAGCTGCTGCTGAGGCTTTAAACAATAACAATGATTGGTATAAAACACAGCATAAAGTATATGCGGAAAGAAAGAAAATTGGTGAAGAAATTGTTAAAGCTCTAAAATGTGACTGTGACCAGGAGTCTTCCGGAATGTTTATTTGGGCCAAAATTCCTAAAAATGCAAAATCATCACAGGAATTTAGCGAAATCATCTTGCAAAATAAAAAGGTATTTATTACGCCCGGTTTCATTTTTGGAAAAAATGGTGAGCGATTTATTCGCCTATCATTAGCAAATAATGAAGCAATTTTAACAGAAGCATTGAATAGAATTTTAAAAAACGATTAACTAAATTTTTACTAAAAATGAAAGTATTTATTATAGGGCTTGGATTGATAGGCGGTTCTTTAGCTAAAAGTTTGCGAAAAAGCGATTTTGCAGATGAAATAATTGGATATGATAGAGCAACAGAAAACCTGTCGTACTGTCTTGAAAATAAGATAATCGACAGGTCTTTAGATGTGTTGGCAGGTGCCAAAGAAGCTGACATAATTATTTTAGCAACTCCCGTTGATGGTATTTTGGAACTTATGCCTGCTCTGTTGGATCAACTCGAAGAGCAAGTTGTTGTTGATATGGGTTCAACAAAAAAAGAAATTGTAGAATTAGCTGCCAAGCATCCAAAAGGACAAAATTTTGTTGCTGCTCACCCAATGGCGGGTATCGAAAATTCAGGGCCAACTGCATCTTTTGAGCAATTATTTACTGATAAAGTGGCAATTATTTGTAATCCTGAAAAAAATGCACGTATGCCGTTAAATCTTGCAAAACTTTTGTTTAAATCATTAAATATGAAGCTAATATATATGGATTCTGTTGAACATGATAAAGACTTGGCATATCTCTCGCATCTTTCGCATATTCTATCTTTTTCTTTGGCTCTAACAGCCTATAATGTTGAAGATAAGGAGCGAAATATTTATAATCTTGCAGGTGGTGGTTTTGAGTCAACAGTCAGATTGGCAGGTAGTTCAGCAGCAATGTGGAATCCTATATTTTTGCAAAATAAACACAATATGCTAGAAGCATTGGAGCTATATATTTCAAATCTGGAACTTTTTAAGAAACATATACAAAACGATAATAAAGAAGGATTAAATCAATTGATGGAAAAATCGAATGCCATCTATAAAATAATAAATCAATCGCTATGAAAACTAAATTAAATCTCCTGCCAATAAGTGAGTGGGGACTGAACCATACTGACCGACCATTATTGATATCAGGTCCTTGCAGTGCCGAAACTGAAGAACAAGTTTTAGAAACGGCTAGAGCTTTAAAAGATCTAAATGTCTCAGTATTTAGAGCCGGAATATGGAAACCAAGAACTCGTCCGAATACTTTTGAAGGAGTTGGCTCAGAAGGACTTAAATGGCTAAGTAAGGTTAAGAAAGAAACCGGACTAAAAGTTGCTACCGAAGTTGCCAATGCAAAACATACTTACGAAGCTTTAAAACATAATATCGATGTACTTTGGATTGGTGCTAGAACAACTGTAAATCCTTTTGCTGTTCAGGAAATTGCTGATGCTTTGCAAGGTGTTGATATTCCGATATTTATAAAAAATCCTATTAATCCCGATTTGGAATTGTGGATAGGTGCTTTGGAAAGAATCAATAAAGCCGGAATTACTAAATTGGGAGCAATTCATCGTGGGTTTAGCAGTTATGGCGATTCTGCTTTTCGGAATGCTCCAAATTGGCAAATTCCTATCGAGTTAAAGAGACGGTTTCCAGAACTGTTAATTATAAACGACCCTAGTCATATTGGAGGAAAGCGTGATTTAATACTCGAAATATCTCAAAAAGCCATGGACTTAGATTTTGACGGATTAATAATAGAAGTACATGCAAATCCTGATGAAGCATGGAGCGATGCTTCACAACAGCTCAATCCGCTTCAATTTAAAGAAGTAATTGAGTCTTTGAAGATAAGATCAAAAGGTGAATCACAACAAAAGCATTCTCGTCTTAGCGAGTTAAGGAAAAAAATTGACCATTTCGACCACGAATTAATGGAAATACTCGAAGCACGTATGAAAGTTGCAGGAGAAATTGGCGAATTTAAACGCGATAACAATATGATTGTTTTGCAAAATAATCGCTGGAACGAAGTAATTGAACAAAGTATTGCTTTGGGAAACGCCAAAGGTCTTAGTCCTGATCTTATTTCTAAAATTTTTAAAGCTATTCATCAGGAGAGTATAAATAAGCAAACTGATATTATAAACAAAGCTTCAGCATAAAAAAAATGCGAATAGAAATTTTTCCTTCCAAAATTGATGGTGAGCTACATGCTCCGGCCTCGAAAAGTATGTTGCAGCGTGCAATTGCGGCGGCTTTTTTGACTCAGGCATCAGTGCAAATTGATGGTTATTCACCAAGTGCCGATGCTGATGCGGCTTTGGGTTTAGTGAAAAATTTGGGCGTAAATATCCAAACTTTGGAGAATGGTTTGATTATTAGTCCAAGCATTAATCCAAAAATCACTGAACTAAATATTGGTGAGTCAGGTTTAGGAATTCGATTATTTTCACCAATATTATCTATTAGTAATCAAGAATTTACAATTGAAGCAAAAGGAACTTTGCAAAAGCGACCAATGCATTTGATTGAAAAAGTACTAAATGAAAATGGTGTTTTTTGTAAAAGTACAAATGGTTTTGCTCCATTAAAAATTCAAGGTCCGTTAAAAGGTGGTAAAATCAGTTTTGATGCTAACGAAGGCTCGCAATTGCTCAGTGGTTTGCTGATGGCTTTGCCAAAAGTTATGCAAAACAGCGAATTGGTAGTTGAGAATTTAAAAAGTAAGCCCTATATCGATATGACTATAAGTCTTTTAAGAGATTTTGGCGTAAATATTAAGCATAGCAATTATACTCTGTTCAAAATTGCAGGAAATCAGCAATATAATGCTACGAAATATTTGGTAGAAGGTGATTGGAGCGGTGCTGCTTTTCTTTTAGTTGCCGCTGCCTTAAATGGCTCGATACTTGTGAAAAATTTGAGAAAAGATTCCTTGCAAGGAGATAAGAATATAGTTGATGTGTTGCGAATGGTAGGAGCAAATATTAAGCAGCAAGAGAATCAAATATTTGTAGAAAAAAGAAAGCTAAAATCGTTCGTTTATGATGCTACAGAAACACCGGATTTATTTCCGCCTTTAGCTGCATTAGCGGCCGGATGTAAAGGTATTAGCAAAATTAAAGGAGTTCATCGATTAATACATAAAGAGAGCAATAGAGCAGAAGCAATTCGTATAATATTTGAAAAATTGGGTATTAAAATTGAGTTTTATGAGGATGAAATGCTGATTTACGGTGGGCTGGTAAATGGAGGAATTGTTTCTTCATTTCACGATCATCGAATGGCAATGATGGCATCTGTTTTAGGTTTAACTGCAATACAACCGGTGGAAATTACTGAAGCTGAAAGCGTTGAAAAATCATATCCGCACTTTTTTGAGGATTTGGTAAAGCTTCGTGTAAAAGTTGAAGTCAGGTAGTCAGGGCTTCACTTTGAGTGAAACCCTGACTAAGTTTAGAGTGAAACCCTGAATAAAGTTAAAGTGAAACCCTGACTGATTATAATGGTTTACACTTTTCCAAAACTTCTTTTAAATACATAGATGTGAAGCCATTGTTCGACTTACAAACTTCTTCGGGAGTTCCACTTGCCAAAATCATTCCTCCTCCGGCGCCACCTTCAGGACCAAGATCAATTATATGATCAGCCATTTTTATCACTTCCATATTGTGCTCAATTACAATAATAGTATTGCCTTTATGCATCAATTTATTTAACACATCTAATAATACTTTTACGTCTTCAAAATGCAGACCTGTTGTAGGCTCATCAAGAATATAAAGAGTGTTTCCTGTTGATTTTTTTGAAAGCTCGGCAGCAAGTTTTACACGTTGCGCTTCTCCACCCGAAAGTGTTGTAGATTGTTGACCAAGAGTAATATAGCCAAGACCTACTTCTTTCAAAGTTTTAATTCTCCTAACAATAAAAGGAATATTTTCGAAAAAATCTACTGCCTGATTTATGGTCATATTGAGCACATCGTTAATCGATTTTCCTTTGTATCGAACTTCAAGAGTCTCGCGATTATATCGCTTCCCTTGACAGTCTTCGCATTCAACCGAAACATCAGGCAAAAAGTTCATTTCAATTACTCTGATACCGCCACCTCTGCAACTTTAACATTAAAACTAAATCTTCCGGCTTGATAACCTCTTATTTTTGCTTCGGGCAAATCAGTAAAAAGTTTGCGTATATCATCAAAAACTTTAGTGTAAGTTGCTGGATTAGAACGTGGTGTACGGCCAATAGGCGATTGGTCTATTTCAATTATTTTATCTATATGTTTTAAACCTTCAATACTTTTATAAGGCAAAGGTTTTTTTACACCCTGATAAAAATATTGATTTAAAATAGGATAGAGTGTTCCATTAATCAAACTTGATTTTCCACTTCCCGAAACGCCTGTAACACAAATAAATTTGCCTAGTGGGATGTGTAAATTCACATTTTTCAGATTATTCCCTGTTGCTCCTTTCAGAACTATTTCAAGATTATTTCCCTGTCGGCGTTTTTTCGGAATTGGAATTATTTTACGACCACTGATATATTGACAAGTCAGGCTGTCGCAATCTTTCATATCTGCAGGACTTCCCTGAGCAACAATTTTACCGCCATGAACACCTGCTCCCGGACCGATGTCGAGCACTTCGTCGGCTGCTAAAATCATTTCCTGATCGTGCTCTACAACAATTACTGAATTTCCAATATCGCGCAGATTTTTTAGCGATTTAATCAAACGCTGATTATCTCTCTGATGAAGACCAATACTAGGTTCATCCAGAATGTACAGAACACCAATTAATTGAGAACCAATTTGAGTTGCCAGACGAATACGTTGCGATTCGCCACCGGAAAGGCTTTTGCTGGCTCTATTCAGACTGAGATAACCTAAACCAACATCTAAAAGAAAGCCCAGTCTATTTTTAATCTCGCGCAAAATCTCTTTGCTGATAATTGCATTTTTTTCATTTTCTGAAAAGTCGAGATTTTCAATCCAACCAAAAAGACTTATAAGATCCATTTTGGAAATATCAGAAATAGATTTGCCGGCAATACGAAAATGAAGTGCTTCTGTTTTTAAACGATCGCCTTTGCAAGTCGGGCAATCTTTGAAATTCATAAAGCCTGAAGCCCAACGTTTTATACCATTCGAGTTGCTGTTATCGTCTTGATTTTGAATAAAATTGATGATGCCTTCGAAATTAAGTGCGTATTCGGTTGTTACACCTAAATATTCTTTTTTTACCTTTATTGTTTCACTTGAGCCGTAAAGTATAGTTTGTAATGCTTCTTCGGGTATTTCTTCAATAGTTGAATCGAGATTAAAGTCAAATTTTTCGCCAATGGCTTGTAATTGGTTGAAAATCCAATTGTTTTTGTAAGGTCCAACCGGAGCAATTCCACCTTTTCTAATACTTGTTTTTTTGTTTGGGAAAATTTTATCAATATCAATTTCAGAAACTGTACCCAAACCATTGCAGTTAGGACATGCTCCATAAGGTGAGTTAAAAGAAAAAGTATTAGGCTCTGGCAAAGGATAAGCTAATCCACTTGTTGGACACATCAATTGCTTGCTAAAGAACTGTGTTTTATTGTTTTCAATATCTAAAACAGACAAACTTCCTTTTCCATGTTTTAACGATGTTTCTATTGATTTTGCAATGCGCTCAGCATATTTTTCATCAACTTTAAATTTGTCGATAACAATTTCAATATCATGAACTTTATAACGATCTAATTGCATACCACGATAGACATCTTCAATTTTTCCATCAATTCGTGCAGAAATAAATCCCAGTCTGGTAATTTGATCCATTAACTCACGGTAATGACCTTTTCTACCACTAACCACAGGCGATAGCAGGATAATTTTACGATCGGAATATTTGTTAAAAATCAGTTCAAGAATCTGTTTTTCAGTGTATTGCACCATTTTTTCGCCGGTATTGTACGAATAGGCAGTTGCAGTACGAGCATAAAGTAAGCGAAGGAAATCGTAAATTTCAGTTGCAGTTCCAACCGTTGAGCGGGGATTTTTGTTGGTGGTTTTTTGTTCGATCGATATTACAGGACTTAAACCTTTAATTTCGTCAACATCCGGGCGTTCCAAATTACCGATAAACTGGCGTGCGTATGCTGAAAAGGTTTCCATATAACGGCGTTGACCTTCAGCATAAATAGTATCAAAGGCCAAAGATGATTTTCCACTTCCGCTTAAACCGGTGATAACCACCAATTTATTACGTGGAATTTTAACATCCATGTTTTGGAGATTATGAACTCTGGCTCCGTAGATTTCAATAAAGTCTTCTTGCGTAGTGATTATATTTTCCTCTGTTATTTCTTGCTTCATTAAAACCGTAAATATTAATTTGCAAAAGTGCGAAAAATTTAGGTCTTAAAAAGGAGAGCTCAAAAAGAAAAATATTTGATAGCTTTAAATTCAATAAGGAACCTGAATGGAATATGTCCGCCCAGATTTATTTGCTAAATATGCTTGCCTTATCCAAGGATTGTAAATCTTAAATTCCTTATAATTAAGGCTATATGAGTGAGCAAAGGCAGGGATATCATTTATGGTAGTGTCAATTGTAATTTTTCTAAGTTTAAAGGGTTTATAAAAGTCTTCATTGCGAAGATAAAAACCATATTCGGCAGGATTTTCGACTAAGGCTTTTAAAGCTAAAATTCGGTAAACATAACGGTTGGTTTCTTCATTAAAAATCATATCAAAATAATTGTCTTGTTGCTGACGCACAAGCTCTTCCGAAATTTTACCCATTCCGGCATTGTAGGAAGCAGCGACCAAAGTCCAATTTCCATATTTTTGGTAGGCATTATTCAAGTATTTACAAGCAACTTCGGTAGAAAGCTCTACATCATATCTTTGATCGATATCATCATTCACTTCAAGTCCATACTCTCTTGCAGTTTGTTTCATAATTTGCCAGAAACCAGTTGCCCCAGCAGGAGAAACAACATTATTTAAACCGCTTTCAGCAACAGCTAAATATTTAAAATCATCAGGGATATTGTATTTTTTTAAGATAGGTTCAATTACAGGAAACCAGCGATTTGCATTTTTTATCAATATGATTGATGACGAATGAAAATAAGTGTTTATAGTAATTTCACGTTCTAATGCCTCTGTTACATAAAAGCGTTCAAAAGGGATCTTTTCATCGGCAAATTGAATATTTTTTGGGATGCTCACGGCAAAAACTTTCGTATTTCCTTTAAATGCTTTTTGATATTCATTATCATCGGCTTCATATTTATCATGGAAACTTAAGCTAATCAATAGGCCTATAACTAAAATTGGCAGTACAAAATAAATTGAATTAGTCTTCATAGTATTTTTCAGTTTAATTGTGTTATTTTAAAAAGGGCTAATAAAATCTTTAAAAAGTGGCCCAATTTTGTCTTTGTCAGAAAGTAATGGTTGGACAGTATTTCCCCAATCAATATTTAAATCAGGATCGTTCCACATTATGCTACCTTCAGAAATTTTGTTGTAGACGTTGGTACACTTATAAAAAAATACAGTATTATCTTCCAAAGTAATAAAACCGTGTGCAAAACCAGGTGGAATCCAATACATAAATTTATTTTCTTCGGTGAGTTCAATAGATTCCCATTGACCAAAAGTAGGCGATGATTTTCGTAAGTCAACAGCAACATCTAAAACAGCGCCTTTTACTACACGAACCAATTTTCCTTGCGCAAAAGGTGGTTTTTGAAAATGCAATCCTCGTAAAACGCCTTTATTTGATTTAGATTCGTTGTCTTGCACAAAGTTCTGATCTATTCCTTTTGATAAGAAAAATTCTTTATTATACGACTCGAAAAAATAACCTCTCGCATCGCTAAAAACTGTTGGTTTAATAATATAAAGGTCAGGAATTTTGGTTGTAACTATTTCCATAAATGTTCTTGTTTTGAAGGCTTAAAGATGCGAAAAATTTCCGAAATTAAAGGCACTTACAAGGAAATTTAAACACTAGTATTTGTTAAAAAAGTTTGATAAAAAAAAGCTTAAGATTGATAATTATTCAAGTCAGATTTTAATTTTTCTCAGTGGAACTCAGTGAATTCTCTGTGTAACTCTGTGCTATAATTTATTAAATCACACAGAGTTACACAGAGCTATCTTATTTATATAATGGCATAATTCCCAAATTAGCAAATACAAACGACCACATATCGGTATATTCTTCAATAATTTTTTCGGTTGATTTTCCGGCTCCATGACCCGCTTTTGTTTCGATACGAATTACAATGGGTGCATTGCCAGCTTGCTTAGCCTGCAATTCAGCTGCAAATTTAAAACTGTGAGCGGGTACTACACGATCGTCATGATCGGCAGTTGTAATAAATGTTGCTGGGTATTTTGTTGCAGCATGAATGTTATGCAAAGGCGAATATTTTATCAGATTAGTAAACTGAATTGAATCCTCCGAAGTGCCATAATCTGTTGCCCAATAATAACCAATTGTAAATTTATGATAACGCAACATATCCATAACTCCAACAGCCGGAAGAGACACTTTAAATAATTTTGGGCGTTGAGTCATACAAGCTCCAACCAACAATCCTCCATTTGATCCACCGCGAATAGCAAGTTTCTTACTGCTAGTGTATTTATTATCAATTAAATACTCTGCCGCTGCAATAAAATCGTCAAAAACATTTTGTTTGTTTAATTGAGTTCCACCCTGATGCCAATCTTCGCCATATTCGCCACCACCACGCAGGTTTGGCATTGCATAAACGCCTCCGTTTTCGAGAAATACTAAATTAGCTACACTAAAGCTAGGAGTAAGGCTAATATTGAATCCGCCGTAACCATATAAAAGAGTAGGATTTTTACCGTTTAGTATAAGTCCTTTTTTGTGTGTAATAAACATTGGAATCTGTGTGCCGTCTTTACTTGCATAAAAAATCTGATTGGTTTCGTATTGGTCGAAATCAAAATCAATTTCAGCTTCGCGATAAACTTCACTTTCGTTGGTTTCAATATTATATTTGTAAGCAATATTTGGAGATGTGAAGGATGTGAATGAGTAAAAAGAAATATTGC
>CAZTST010000025.1:0-1340 GCA_964616585.1 uncultured Draconibacterium sp. | reverse complement strand
TATTGCTGTCTTTATCACCGGTAAAACCACTAACGCTACCAAGACCGGGAAATTCTACCTCGTGAATTAATTTTCCATCTAAATCAAATACAAAAGCTTGAGATGCAGCATTATGCATATAATTGGCCATTATTTTTCCGCCATTTATTGAAACACCATCTAAAACATCTTCTGATTCCACAAGAATTTCATCGCGAGTTTGCGATTCATCTTCAATATTTAGAGCAAACAATTTGTTTTTTGGAGCTTCCTTATTTGTCATTACAAATATTGTACTGCCAACATTATCAACAATATAAGTTTGATGATCGAAAGATTCTTCAATAGGAATAAATTCTCCTTTTTTATTTGCAGCTTTTTTATAATAAAGTGAATTTCCACGAGTTGAAGGTGTGCTTCCGCTTAAAACAATAATGCTTTCGTCATCAGTGGTGTAAATGCTCCACATATTTAAAGGATTTGCTGGGTCTTCATAGACCATTTTATCATTTTCCTGACTTGTACCAACTTTGTGGAAAAATACTTTATTGTTTTTGTTTACACCTTTCAGCTCATCACCTGAAGAAGGAGCATCGTATCTGCCATAAAAAAATCCATCGTCCAACCACGACATGCCTGAAAATTTGATCCATTCGAGGTGGTCATTCATTTTCTCAGTCTTTTCAACATCTAAAATGAATATTTCGCGCCAATCAGAACCACCGGAAGAAATACTGTAAGCAGCAAATTTTCCATCTTTCGAAAAAGATAATCCGCTTAATGCAACAGTTCCATCTTCAGAAAAGGTGTTTGGATCGAGAAAAACACGAGGCTCACCTTCTAAATCATCCATTTGATATACAACAGATTGTTGTTGCAAACCATCATTTTTGTAATAATACCAAAAGTCGCCACGTTTGAAAGGTAATCCATATTTTGGATAATCCCATATTTGAGTCAATCTGGTTTTAATGCTTTCTCTAAAAGGAATTGTTTCTAAATAGCTGAAAGTAACTGCATTTTGAGCTTCTACCCATACTTTGGTTTCTTCAGAATTATCGTCTTCTAACCAACGATAAGGATCGGCAACATCAGTGCCAAAATAATTGTCAACTACATCGCCTTTGGCTGTAACAGGATAATCAAGGCGTTTGTTTTGCTGTTCGCAAGAGGCAGTAATTAAGCCGATTAAAACAAAATAAAAAATAAATTTCTTCATAGGTTTATGTCTTGAATTAATTAAAGATGTTTGAAAATATTTTATAAAAGTAAGAAAAAAAATAGTTGGGGATTCAACTGAAGAGAAACAATCATAAATTATCTTGAAGCGAATCAGTTGGGCTTCGCTTGAACCTGTAATC
>CAZTST010000024.1:0-21853 GCA_964616585.1 uncultured Draconibacterium sp. | reverse complement strand
AGCAAAAGCAGGGATTTGGGTTTTGCCAGACAAATGGAACCAAAAAAAACAAATAAATCAGATTTAGAAAATAAAAGGCTAATATTCTTGGAAATTGGCTTTATTATCGCTTTGGCTATGGTATTTTTTGCTTTTGAGTTTAAATCTTATGATAAAATCGAATATTCAGATAATGAGCGTGTTGTGAGTAATACTCAGGAAGAAATTATACCAATTACAGAGCAAAAAGTGAAACCACCTCCGCCAAAACCACCACCACAAATTACTATTATTAATATTGTCAAAAATAATGTTGAAGTTGAAAACGATATTGAAGTTGATATTGATTTTGACGAAGATATGGCAATGGAAGAGTATAAATTTGTTCCAGAGGTAGAACAAGATGAAGAGGTAGAAGAGCAACGTATATTTTTAGTTGTGGAAAAAATGCCCGAATTTCCAGGCGGAGAAGAAGCATTGTACAAATTTATTGGAAGTATTATAGAATATCCACGCTTGGCCAAAGAAAGCGGAATTAGTGGTCGTGTATTTATTACTTTTGTGGTTGAGCGTGACGGACGTGTTAGCGATGTTCAGGTATTACGGGGTATAGGAGGCGGTTGCGATGAAGAAGCTGTTCGGGTAATTAAGGCTATGCCAAAATGGAGCCCGGGAAAACAGAGAGACAAAGCTGTTCGCGTTCAATATAGAATGCCAATCAAATTTACTTTACAATAAGAAAACGAAGACAATTCGCTAATTATTTAATTCGGAGATAAGTAAACAAAGTTTATCTTACTTAGAAGCTTTTGTTGGTGATAAATCTCCTTAATTATTTGAAAATCACTTATTTCGAACCGATAATGTATTGTTTAGAAAGTTTTGGAATGGTTATTGTTTTAAAAAAAAGAGACAGGAGTTTATGCTTGTAGGATTGTATAATAATAGATTTGTTAACTTAAAAAATGGAAGTTATGGCACATAAAAAAAGCAAAAAAGCAAATTTAGAATCTAAAAGAATCGTATTCTTGGAAATCGGTTTTGTAATTGTATTAGCTATGGTACTTTATGCTTTTGAGTATAAATCGTACGACAAAGTTGATTATAACAAAGGTGTTCGCATGGTGGATAATACTCCTCAGGATTTTATTCCTATTATAGTGCAAAAAGAAAAACCGCTACCACCAAAACCGATTCCTGCTGTAACAAAAATTAATGTAGTCGATGATAAAGTCGATAAGGTGGAGGATATTTACATCGATGATACTTTTGATGAAAACTCACCAATGGAAGAATATATATATTTTGAAAAACCTGATGATGTTGAAGAGCAAAAAATTTATGTGCACGTTCAGAATATGCCTGAATTTCAGGGAGGTCTAGCTGCAATGTATTCGTTTATCGGTAAAAATATTATATATCCCCGAATGGCTAAAGAAATTGGTATCGAAGGTCGTGTATTTTTAACTTTTGTGGTTGAACGTGATGGAAGCGTTACCGATGTTCAAACACTCCGTGGTATTGGTGGTGGATGCGATGAAGAAGCTGTTCGTGTAATTAAAGCAATGCCAAAATGGAATCCGGGAAAACAGCGTGAAAAGCCTGTTAGAGTTCAGTTTCAAATGCCGATTAAATTTACACTGCAATAAATTACCAGATTATAATGCAGGGTTTATTATTGGTTGTTTTTAAAATATTGAAAAACAATTCCTGCTTTTGCCTGTCCAATTTTTGATGAAATTGATTCTATATCTAATTGTTTTATTTTGGAAACCGAACCGAACTCACTAAGTAATAAATCGGCAGTTTGTTTTCCAATTCCCTTAATATTAGTAAGTTCTGTTTTAAGAGTTCCCTTGTCGCGTTTGTTGCGGTGATGTGTAATTCCAAAACGATGAGCCTCATCGCGTAACTGTTGAATCAACTTTAAACTTTCTGATTTTTTACTTATGTATAAAGGTAAGCTATCATCGGGGAAATAAATTTCTTCCAACTTTTTTGCAATTCCTATAATGCTAATTTTTCCTCGTAAATTCAATTTTTCCAAACTTCGTACTGCTGCGCTCAATTGACCTTTGCCACCATCAACCACAATTAGCTGAGGGAGAGGCTCTTTTTCGTCTAACAATCGTTTATAACGCCGATAAATAATTTCTTCCATCGAATGAAAATCATCTGGTCCAATAACAGTTTTAATATTAAAATGCCGATAACCGTTTTTATATGGTTTGGCATTTTTAAACATTACCATTGCAGCTACAGGATAATCGCCTTGAAAATTAGAATTATCGAAACATTCAATATGTTCCGGTAAAATTTCCATGCGTAAATCGGTTTGTAATTGCTGTAAAATGCGCTTACTATGGCGATTAGGATCGACCAAATCTTTCCTTTTTTGTCGCTCTAATTGGTAAAAACGAGCATTGCGCGTTGATAAATCCAGCAATTGCTTTTTATCGCCTTTTTGAGGGATGGTAATTTTAGCATTGGGAAATGAAAGCTCAATTTTAAAAGGTAAAATAATTTCTTTAGCATTACTACCAAAACGCGAATACAGCTCTGCCATTGCCATTTCTAAAAGTTGATCGTCCGTTTCTTCCAGTCGTTTTTTTAGCTCAATAGTATGTGTTTGAACTATTGCTCCGCTGATTATCTTTAAAAAATTTACGAAAGCGCCTTCAGGATCAGCAAGAAAAGAGAATACATCAACATTATTAATCTTGGGGTTTACAACTAAAGATTTGCTTCGGTAAGCTGTTAATATATCTATTTTTTCTTTAATCAATTGAGCTTTTTCAAATTCCATTCTATCAGCAAATGAAACCATTCGTGCTTTCAGATTTGTAATTAAGGAAACAATATCGCCTTTGATAATATTCTTTATTTCATTAATACTTTCCATGTAATCAGCTTCGCTTTGCGCTCCGATGCACGGACCAAGACATTTTCCAATATGATAATCCAGACAGACTTTATAATTTCCTGAAGAAATGTTTTGTGAACTCAGATTAAGTTTACAGCTTCGAATAGGGTAGAGCTGGCGAATTAATTCAAGCACTGTATTCATCATTTTCCCTGATGCATAAGGCCCGAAATATTCGCTACCATCATTTATAAGATTTCGAGTTGAAAAAACACGAGGAAATGCTTCATTTTTAATGCAAATCCATGGAAATGTCTTATCATCTTTTAAAAGAATATTGTAACGTGGTTGATATTTTTTAATGAGATTATTTTCAAGCAAAAGAGCGTCTAGCTCAGTATCAACAACCATAAATTCGATACGGGCAATTTTCGAAACCAAAACACGTAATTTTCCGCTTGCGTTTTTCTCCTTATTAAAATAGGAAGCAACCCTTTTTTTCAGGTTTTTGGCTTTCCCAACATAAAGTATCTTGTTTTCCTTATCAAAATACTGATATACTCCCGGCGATTGAGGCAGGCTGCGGATTTGTAAGCGCAATTGATCGATAAGCTGTTGCCGAGAGTTCATTTTTCACACTTTTTAATCAAAAAAAGGCAATTTATGATTTATCATCATTATTAAAAATACTAAGACCTTTATGTCTTTAAGCAAATGAAATTAATTTATTAAAAAGCTTCAAAACCCGAATTATTTTGTTTTATATCCTTGCAAGTACTTCATTTTCACTTAATACACGTAAAAAATTTCCACCCCAGATTTTGATAATATCTTCTTCGGAATAGCCTCTTTTCACTAATTCAATAGTTATATTTGGCAATTCACTGCTATCGAAACATCCTTCAACACCTCCGCCGCCATCAAAATCGGTACCAATACCAACATGATTAATTCCTGCAACTTCAACTATATGGTCGATATGATCAACAACATCTTGAACAGTTGCCAAAACAGGCGGAAATAATTTATTTATAGAACGCCAGGCTTTACCTGCCTCCTTTTGTTGTTCATCACTTAGATTTTCATAATTGTTGTATTTTTCCCGTATTGCCAAACGCATACTATCTGCTTGCGGATTGCTTGGAGTTTCCTTTACATAAGAGCTTAAAATACAAACCTGTGCAACTCCGCCGTTTTTGGCTAATCTGATCAACATGTCATCAGTTAAATTTCTGGGCGAATCGCAGATAAAACGTGCGTTGGAATGTGATGCGATTACAGGTCTTGTACTCTGTTCAATTACATCGTAAAAAGCCTTATCAGAAATATGAGAAACATCAACTAGCATTCCTAAACGATTCATTTCGGCAATTACTTCTTTTCCGAACTTGCTTACTCCATTATGCTCAGTTGTATCGGTGCTGGAATCACAAATATCGTTATTCTTAGTGTGGCAAAGAGTTATATACCGTGCTCCTCTATCATAAAAAACTTCTATATTATTCAAATCGCCACCCAATGCATATCCATTCTCAATTCCCATATATACAGCACGTTTTCCTTCTTTTTCGATGGAATAAATATCTTCTGACTTTAAAGCAATTCCTGCAATATTGTTATTTCGACCAACAACAGAATATATGGAATCGAAGATTTGGTGCGTTTTGGCAGTTGCTTTTGAGTGCCCTTCTGAATCGCGAGAGCCTTGACCAAGAAATATTGCCATAAAAATACCATCAAGACCACCTTCTTTCATTCTAGGGAAATCGACTTTAGTAGAAGTTTCAAACGGATTGTGCCGAACTGACATATCAAAATCTTCGCGAGTGAAAAGCATGGGTGTATCAGTATGCGAATCAATAGTAGTTGCTTTTTCGTGAATATTGAGTGCTACTTCAACTAGTTTTTCTTCAGTAGTTTTGCATGAAGTAAAAAGCATTAATAAACTGACAAATATAAAAAGTTGTTTCATGGTTGATTTTTGTTAATTAGGTTTTATTTTACGATAGCAAATATAGAATTTTATAGTGCAAACTCATCAGAAGAAATAATTCATATAATTCCATGAAAATCAAGCGTAAATGAAAAATAACCGATAAAATCATTTAAAAATTGAAAAATATTTACTATTGTATAATTGAGTTTATTTGATAAAAGCAAATATTATTTTAATTGACGATTGAATTATTAGAATAAAATTATTATTTTCGTTGTTCCAAAGGAGTTTTTTCCACTCTTTGTATTGATTAAAAAATAAACAATTTATTAACGCATTATTATCCATCCTTTTTTATGAAAACAGTACTTATTACAGGCGCTTCAAGTGGTATAGGCCGTGAGCTTGCCTGGGTTTTTGCCGAAAAAAAATACCGTCCCGTATTAGTTGCACGAAGAAAGTCTATGCTTGAAGATTTGGCCAATGACTTGCGCACAAGTTTTTTTATTGACCCCATTGTTATAGTTCTCGATTTATCAAAACCTGATAGCGCAGAAAAGCTAATGGAAATTATTGCTAAAGAAAATCTTTATATCGATGTTTTGGTAAACAATGCCGGTTTTGGTGATTTTGGTGATTTTCATCTTCAGGATATTAGCAGGATTGAAAGCATGATGACTCTCAATATGCTTACACTCACCAAATTGAGTAGATTAATTGCTCCTAAGATGCTTGAAAATAAATTTGGACATATTCTAAACATTTCTTCTACTGCAGCCTTTCAACCTATCCCTAATTTTGCCGTCTATGCTGCTACTAAAGCATATGTTCTTAATTTTTCTGAAGCGTTTGCACACGAACTTAAACCTTTGGGTGTTCATGTAACTACTGTTTGTCCGGGAGCTACACAAAGTGAATTTCAGGATAGTGCAGGAATGAGTAAAGCCTCTAAATTGTTTGCAAATGCACCTTTGTCTTTTATGGTTGCAGAATTTGCTTTCGAAGCCATGATGAAACGTAAAACCTTGGCTATATATGGCTCCAAAAATCGTTTTTTGACATTTATGCAACGTTTTTCACCACGAAAGATGACGATAAAAATAGCTGCCAAAATGATGAAGAATTAGTCGTTAATTAGTTTTGCCGACCAAAGAATAGCTTCCAACTCTCGCAACATAACAGCTTTCTTCTGCTTAGGTGCATACATAAAGCCATCTATCGTAATTACTTTATTTTGAGCCGAATCTACAAAAGTATAAGATATAAATGGTCCGCCCATAAAGTCGTTTTCCAAATCCCACAGGCCACGTAATTCGGCGGCATAGTGTCCGTTAAAATTGATACTTCTGCTCTGAATGGGAACGAATTCATCAGAAACTTTTTGATAAGAACCAAAGGTTGGACCCGGAATTCTGGCTTTGGTTAACAAATCGCGGCTTTGCCTTATTTTATTAGGATTAAAAGCATTAGTATCTGAATAAGGCGTTGTATAAACCAAAATACTCATTGAATTTGTTGTGGTTTCTTTTCTTATCCAGGCAAAATTTTCTTCCAAAACAGCAGTATTGTATCCTTTTGGAACATTCATTTCGAGCTTAAAATTCTTGCGTAAATCTCGTGCAACATTTATGTTTTTAAATTTAGAAGCATAGGAATTAATAATTCTGATACGTTCATTTTCTCTAAATAATTCAAGTGCCATAAATCTGTTTTTTTCAAATTCTTGAAGAAAAGTTTCATGAGATGGTGCATTGACTTTAATAACTATTTGTGGAGCGGCCCATAAATTTTTTTGTGTTTCGGTGTAAGCAGATGAGAATTTTTTGTCAATTTCAATAATAAACAAATTGTGGTGAGATTTAAACATTTGCTTTTCAAGCGACTTCTCGTTAATATTTACCAGATTAAACTCAGTTTCAGGAATAGATAAAACCGGCATTTCAAGTGCAAAAGCAGCACGAATACTATCACCTGATTCGCCATTCCATTGCTCATTATTTTGGGTTATGATAAGCATTTCGTTAGCTCCTCCTGTAGAAGCAATTTTTCCTTTTGTTTTTGAGTCTTCTTCACAAGATGTAATACTTAAAATACTGATTATAAGCAGTACTAGATAAAAAACATGCTTTTTCATATACAATAGTTTTGAAGTGAATAAATACAATATTAGATTCAAAAATTAGAATGCATAAAAGAAAGCAAAGATCATTCCAAAAAGGTGCAATTATGTGCGAACTTGTACCTTAAGTTTCTGACCAGGTTTTAAATTGCTTGAGCTTCCAAGATGATTGAGTTTCCTAATACTATCAACGGTTGAATTGTATTCTTTAGCAATTTCCCAAAGCGTATCGCCACTGCGTACAGTATGGTATATTATTTTGCCATTGGGCGAAGAAGAAACGAGTGGTGTTTTTTGCTCTGCCGCTTTTACGCGAAGTTGTTGACCAGGGCGAATCAAATTATCATTAATATTATTCCAATCTTTAATTTGATTGATAGAAACACCATATTTCTTAGCTATTAAACCAAGATTCTCACCTGATTTAACTTTATGAAAATCAACAGATTGTGTATTTTGAAGACTAGTTGTTGAGCTTGCTGATGAACTTATAGGTGTACTTCCCGAATTGTAAACAATTAGTTTTTGTCCGGGATAAATATTTGAGCTTCGAAGGCCATTTAAGGATTGCAGGCGCGAAACAGAAGTATGATATTTGCGTGCAATTAAACCCAGATTTTCGCCACTTCTAACAATATGAATACTTCTTTGTTTGGCTTCTTTGATTTTAGCCATAAGCGTTTCGCGTTCCATGCCTTTTTTCGATTTAAATGCATATAAACTATCTTCGTTTTCTATAAAATAATTTATATGTTGACGTGGCAAACGAAGAACATATTTTTGTCCATTTACAGCAGGAATAATATCTTCTTTGTATGCAGGATTCAAAAATCTCACATCTTCTATCGGCAACTGCATAAATTCCGAAATCTGATCAAAAGATAATACATCACGAACTGTTATGCTATCAATCTGATTATCTAGAATTCCCGGATCTAAAGGATAAATATTATGCTCAGCAGCATAATTAAAAACATAGTTAACAGCAATAAAAGCAGGAACATATCCTCTGGTTTCGCGTGGAAGAAAGGGCCAGATAGCCCAATAATTTTTAAGTCCACCAGCACGACGAATTGCTCGGTTAACATTTCCCGGACCGGAATTATAGGCCGCCAAAACCAAATTCCAATCGTGATAAATGGCATATAAATCCTGCATGTGCTGACAGGCTGCTTCTGTAGCTTTATATGGATCGAATCGGTCATCTATCATTGAGTTTTGATTTAGGCCATACATTTTACCTGTTGCATACATAAATTGCCAAAGACCTTTAGCGCCAGCGCGACTGCCGGCTGTTGGATTTAATGCACTTTCTACAACAGCTAAATATTTTATTTCCAATGGGATATTGTATTTATCAAGTGCTGCTTCAAACATTGGAAAATATATTTCGGCCAGACCTAACATTCGAGCAGTTTGGTTGCGTCCTTTTCCAACATACATGCTTATATATCCTTTTACATGCTGATTATATTCCAAATCGATTGGTGTTTGAGAATTTAAAACACCTATTCGCATTGCATAAACAGAGTCGGAATACGCAGGACGATCTTCAGGGTTAAATTGATATACATTTAAAACGGAAACATCCTTTTCAAACTTATAACGATCGAAAATTTTAAGAGCCGCAAGACTGTCTAGTTGCTGTAAAATTGCCGAACCTGACAACATGCTTAAATCTTCAACGAGCTTATTGTTTTTTCCAAATTTGTTTTCAAAAAAACTGGTAAAAGCCAAAGTATCAAATACCTGATTTACTTCGCTTAAGATGTCGGCACTTGGATCAATTAAAGTATCACTTATCTCAGAAATGGAAAAATCAGTTTGAATAATATCCTCTTGAGATATATTTAGTTGAGCAACTTTTTCTTTCTTAACTTTAAGGCTATCGGATTTTTTGCTGATATTTTCCAGCTGCTTACAGCTACTAAAAAGTATTCCGACAAAAAGGATAAGGATTAAATATATTTTATGGTTTTGCATCTTGATTCATCTATAATTTGCGGCAAAAATAATAGAAAAACAATAGTCAATAACATGTTGAGTAAAGGAATATCCTAAATGATCATAAAATAAAAAAAGCAGCAATCAAATAGTGCTGCTTTCCAATATTTTTATGCTCCGCATCCACAACCACCATGACTTCCTTCGTGATTGTCGTTAGTGGAACAACAACTTTCGCCTTCTGATTTGGAGGAACCACATCCGCAGCCTCCATCACCATGACTATGATCGCCGCCACTTCCACAGCCGCCACCGCCATGATCATGACTATGACCGCCGCCACTTCCACATCCGCAGCCTTTTGATGGATTTAGCTCCTCGTCGCTTGCTTCTCTAATCTGGGCAATTATACCTTTGAAATACAAATCGTTACCAGCCATTGGATGATTAAAATCCATGACAACAGTCGATTCTTTTACTTCTTTTACTATCCCATTCATTCGTTTTCCGTGATTATCCATCATAGGAATTTCATTTCCAATGATTAGAATTTCATTATTCATTTCGCCATTGCGTATAAAAATATCTTTCGATAAATCAATAACCGCAGATGGATTAAAGCTGCCATAAGCTTCACTAGCCGGAATTTGAAAACGAAAATTATCACCACTTTGTTTACCGATAAGGGCGCGTTCAAAAGCAGATAAGAGTTTTCCATTTCCAAACAGAAAATCTACTGCTTGCTCTTTGCCAACAGTTTCTATAATTTGACCGTCAAAATCACCAATAGTAAGAGTATATGTTAGCGAAGCAATTTTATTTTTTGTAATTATCATAAGGATTAAGTATTCTGATTTAAGATGCTACAAAAATAGAGTCTTATCGGCAAATACCACTCATATTTTTAATCAAAAGTTATATTTAACAATTATTTAGCAAAGAACCGTGAGTTGGCTTTTTGCGATGGAACTATAAAATCTTTTACTTTTGATAATTTATAAAGATATATTCAGAAAGATTTTCAACTAAAAAAATAAACTGATGGCTTTTGAAATAGAACGAAAATTTTTAGTTATTGGTAATTTTGAAGAACTTGCCACAGAAAAATTAAAAATACTTCAGGCTTATTTATCATTAGATAACGAAAGAATAATTCGTATTCGCATTCAAAATAAGAAAGCATTTTTAACCCATTCAGCAAATGGAATGAAGAAAAGTATTAGTTTTCTTTTTTCACTTTGATTATTGCAAGCTTAAGTTCATCTAATTGCTCCTGAGCTATTTGTGAAGGTGTATCAATCATTACATCGCGACCCGAATTATTTTTAGGAAAAGCTATATAATCGCGAATAGAATCTGAGCCGCCAAACAATGATGTAATTCTATCGAAACCAAAAGCAACACCACCATGAGGTGGAGCACCATATTCAAAAGCATCCATCAAAAATCCGAATTGTGATTGCGCTTCTTCGTCTGTAAATCCAAGATGTTTGAACATCAGTTTTTGCAATTCGCGATTGTGAATTCTGATTGAGCCACCACCAATTTCCACACCGTTAATTACTAAGTCGTAAGCATTTGCACGAACCTTTCCGGGATTCGTTTCCAGTAAATTAATATCTTCTTGTTTTGGGCTTGTAAAAGGATGATGCATAGCATGATAGCGTCCGTTGTCTTCGTCCCATTCTAATAATGGAAAATCAACTACCCAAAGCGGAGCAAAAACATTTGGATTGCGTAAGCCCATTTGGTTGCCCATTTCTAATCGTAATTCGCTTAACTGCTTACGTACTGAATCCGTATCTCCGGAAAGAATTAACATTAAATCACCGGGTTTAGCTTTAAATCGATCGGCAATAGATCGAAGATTTTCAATGCTGTAAAATTTATCGACTGAGGACTTAAAGCTGCAATCAGTATTGTATTTTACATAAACCAATCCCTTTGCTCCAATTTGAGGTTTCTTAACAAAATCAGTTAATTGATCAAGCTGCTTCCTTGAATATTCCGCCAAACCGTTTGCATTGAATCCTACCACTAATTCGGATTGATCAAAAATAGCAAATCCTTTATTTTGGGCAAGGTCGTTAAGCTCTACAAAGCGCATGTCGAAACGAATATCTGGTTTATCAGAACCATAATATTTGATGGCATCATTATATTCCATACGCGGAAATGAACTTATTTCCAGACCTTTAATTTCTTTAAAAAGATGAAGTGTTAATCCTTCGAACATATTCAAAATGTCATCTTGTTCAACAAAAGCCATTTCGCAGTCAATTTGCGTAAATTCTGGTTGACGATCGGCACGTAAATCTTCATCGCGGAAGCATTTAACAATTTGATAATAACGATCGTATCCAGCTACCATAAGCAATTGCTTAAATGTTTGAGGCGATTGTGGTAAGGCATAAAACTGATTAGCGTTCATACGCGAAGGCACAATAAAATCACGTGCACCTTCCGGAGTAGATTTGATGAGATATGGAGTTTCAATATCAAAAAAACCTTGCTTATCTAAATAATTACGAGTGGTAATTGCCATTTTATGTCGTAGTTCCAAGGCTTTGCGTAATGGATTTCTACGCAAATCAAGATAGCGATATTTCATGCGCAACTCCTCACCACCATCTGTTTCGTCTTCAATAGTGAATGGAGGCAATTTAGATTTGTTGAGAACTACAATATTTTCGACAATTATTTCAATTTCGCCTGTGGCAATTTTGATATTCTTATTGCTTCTTTCGGCAACCAAACCTTCGACTTGTATTACAAATTCACGGCCAAGTTTTCTTGCTTTTTCACACAATTCAGCATGGGTTTCCATATTGAAAACTAATTGGGTAATACCATATCTGTCGCGTAAATCGATAAAAGTCATTCCTCCTAAATCGCGTGAGCGTTGTACCCAGCCGCTTAATTTAACTGTTTTATCAATATCCGAAATTCTTAATTCTCCACAAGTGTGTGTGCGTAACATAATGCAATGTATTTGTATCTTATTATTTTGAGGATGCGAAATTACTGATTTTTATGATTAAGAGCTTTATTAATGCCTAATGATTTAGGTAAGTTTTGTTTCAGTCGTTGGCTTTTTTTTATTCTTTAATTTGGAGTATAGCGTATGTCCTTTTTTTTTATAAGTTTGAAAAACATTTTAAAATTTAATCGACATGAAAAAAATCCTCCTTGTTCTGCTGGCTTTAGTTGTTGCATTTATTACTTTTTATTTTTGGGGCAGCTCCAATAATTGGAAAGTAGAAAAATACAATCAGTTTCAACAATTTACTGATAAACCATCTTCTGTCTCGGACACCTTAAGCGTTATGACATATAACATTGGTTGGTTGTCTGGAATGACAAACAATTTGCCTGTTGCAAGAGAGGAAGATCTTTATGCTCAAAACCTGAAAGATGCTCTTGTTGTTTTAAACAAATATCATCCAAGCATTATTGGTTTTCAGGAAATAGATGTTTTTGCTAAACGTTCGTTTTTTTATAATCAGCCCGATAGTTTAGGAATTTATCTAAAATATTTAAATGGCTGTTTAGCAGTTAATTGGGACAAAAA
The DNA here is from genome assembly GCA_964616585.1 of uncultured Draconibacterium sp. Classification (GTDB taxonomy): domain Bacteria; phylum Bacteroidota; class Bacteroidia; order Bacteroidales; family UBA12170; genus UBA12170. The sequence continues at coordinate 9,441 of CAZTST010000024.1, read as the reverse complement.
ATATGTTCCTTTTCCTTATTGGCCTATTAAATATCATTTTGGACAATTGATTTCGGGGCAATATGTAATGAGCGATTTAGAAATCATCAAAAATGATTATGTTACTCTTCCAAAACCTGTAAATGCTCCTTTTTATTACAATGCGTTTTATTTAGATCGATTAATTCAAAAAACATGGATCAAATCAGGCAAAGGCGAAATATTAGTTATGAATGTGCATTTGGAAGCTTTTGATCAAGAGACTCGAATTATGCATGTAAACTTGGTTATTAATGAATATTTGAAATATGCCGATGAATTACCCGTTTTGCTGATTGGAGATTTTAACAGTCGTGCAATGGGAGCAGAAGGCCCAATAAATGAATCTGCCAGGAAAATGTTTGAAGTTCCAGGTGTTGCTGCAGCAATTACCGACAGTCTGTTTGCTCTTAATCCAATGAGCAATTACACTTTTAGCTCCGGAGAACCGATAGAAAAAATAGATTATATTTTCTTTAATACAAAGTTTATTGAGAAGCTTGATGCTAAGGTTATTCAGGAAGCAGGACAGGCTTCCGATCATTTCCCTGTTTGGATGCAGTTTGTTCTAAAATAAAAAAGGCCGGCTTTTTATGGCCGACCTTTTTTTCTATTTTAATAAAGTCTAGTTTTCATCTAATATAGCCACAGCTCTATCAAAAATAGTTGCATCGTCAATTTCAACGATTCCGCCATCAGGACCCTGTTCGGTATGAAAACCAACAGTTACACCTTTATCGTAATTCGACCCACCAAAATAATTTCTAACCGTTTCAACAGTTAGATTTAAATCCTCTGCAATTTTATGCATTGCTCCATCTGGCAATCTGTCTTTGACTCTTCTGAGTTCGTTGAATGTAATTCTCATATATCTAAATTTTGAATTTTGAAAATGATTTTATAAGTCTATGAACATTTGTTTACAAAAATAACAAATTTTAAACGTTTTAATAACGAAAATTTTATATTTGTTTCTTTTGGGTCTTAAATTTAGTTAAAAACAAAAATCAAGTTTGTTACAGACCAAAATAATTGAAATTAGTGAAAAAACGTTTCGATTATTTCATAAATAATACAAAAGAAAATCCTTGTTATTCAAAATATTAATATTTATTTTTGCAACCCGAATTTATAATCGTTGAACAATGAATAATTTAAAAAATTATATAATTTCATTTAGCGGTTTAAAACTTGGTAATCATGAATTTGATTTTCAAATTTCTGATTCGTTCTTTGAAACATTTGAATTCTCCAGAACACAAAAAGCAAATTTGACCTTAAAAGTGATACTGAATAGAGCAGAAAACATGCTTAATCTCGATTTCAATTTTAATGGCAGTGTTAACGTAAGTTGTGATAGTTGCGGCGAAGAGTTTGATTTCCCGCTTAATTTTTCGGAAAGTTTAATCGTAAAATTTAGCGATCAGGAACAAGAAGATAGTGATGAAGTTGTTTTTTTACCTCACACTGCTTATCAAATTAATTTGGCTCAGTTTATTTACGAATTTGTAAACCTTGCATTACCAATGCGACTAACGCATGAGGAAGATAAACAAGGAAATCCTGTTTGCCGGGTGAATGTTTTGGACGAATTTGAAGAATTTGAAGATCAAGAAAATGAAGAAATAGATGCTCGATGGGAAGCACTTAAAAAATTGAAAAAAAATTAATATTTAGAAATAATGGCACATCCTAAACGGAAAATTTCGAAAACAAGAAGAGATAAAAGAAGGACTCATTACAAAGCAACAGCTGCGCAAATATCTATTTGTCCTACTACTGGTGAGGCTCATGTTTATCATAGAGCATATTATGTTGAAGGCGATTTGTATTACAAAGGAAAAATAATAGTTCCAAAGCCTGAATAAATTCCTTGCTTTCAAAAGCTACAACCTCGATTGGATTTTATAAAACCCATCGGGGTTTTTGTGTTTATTATCGCCATCGATTTAAATTTGATTCCTACAGAATTGCGATTTAATTTTAGCCATTCAATTTAATATCTTTGAAGGATGCTTGCTAAAACTCAAGGTATTGTTTTAAAAACCACTAACTACAGCGAAACCAGTGTTGTAGCTAAAATATATACCGCAAAGTTTGGTCTTAAATCTTACTTAATTCAAGGAGTTAGGAAAAGAAAATCAAAAACAAAAGCCAATATCCTACAATTGCTTTCTCTTTTGGATATGGAGGTTTATAATCGGGAAAATAGAGATTTGCAGTATATAAAGGAGCTTAAAAGTGCACATCTGTTTCAGAGTCTTCCTTACGATATACGCAAAAGCTCTATTGCATTGTTTTTGAATGAGCTGATTTATAATTCAATACGAGAAGAAGAAGCTAACACCTCTTTATTTCATTATCTGTTTAATTCTATTCAACTACTCGATTTATTGAACGATAATTTTTCGAGTTTTCATTTACATTTTGCTGTACAATTAAGCAAACATTTAGGTTTTGGTTCTGCTGACGCAAGTTATTCTACAGGTTCATTATTCGATTTGGTCGATGGGAAATTTTATTATGATCAAAGGCTTGGGACTTATAAATTGAACAAAGAAGATAGTTTGTTATTTTATCAAGCATCTGCTTTAAGTTTTGAATATTTCAAGCAAATACCAATTTCAAAGCAAAACAGAAAAACTATGCTCGAGAATATTCTAAAATATTACCAGCTTCATTTGTCTGATTTTAAACCACTTCATTCACACGAAGTTCTGGAAACAGTTCTGGCTTAAATTTATTTTAGTCAGGGTTTCCCTTTAAGTGAAGCCCTGACTACACTATTATCTAACAGTATATTTTACTTTTCTAATATACGTCAAAAAAATCCCTAAGAGTACTATTAATATCAATGGAATAAAAATGTTAATAAATTGTATAAGAATTAGATTTTGTTCCACCTTGTTTTTATCTAGTAAACGCAATTTAATTTCTCGCGACCTTATATCAATAAGCCTATTTTCTTGTGTTAAGTAATTCATGGCATTGATTATAAAGTCTTTATTTCCATATGTCTGACCTGTAAACTGATCAAAGCCCAAAGGCAAAGGATAGTGCTGATTATAATGGAGTTGATTTTTAATTAAATCGCCATCGGCACTAACAAGCATACTGGTTTGCTCGCTTGTATTCTTTTTTGGCGGAAGAATAAAATTATCCTTCAAAATAGGAGGGATTCGGTTAGTAAATAAACTGTTGAATTTACCATCTAAAAGCACAACAATAGGTTGAGGCGGCAGTTTATAAAATGCAGCATTTGGTTTTTCCTCAAGCAAAGTAAAATCTATAATTGCAGGTGTAGCAAGTAAGCGTGAATAAATTGATGATTGCAGCAAAATTGTTTTTTTCACATTCTCCACAGCAATAGTATCCAAAGTTGAAGGAAATTCAGTCATTATGGAATTTAAATTGCGTACAATCGGATGCTGAGATTGCGGCGTTAAAATTGGAAAATAGAACCAGGGAAGCAACTCTTGTTGTGGTTGATTTCCAATCATTCCGGTAACAATTGGAATTGATCGAGCATTGAGATCGAGCAATAAATTGCTATTTAAACGAATACCATATTTGAATAATTGATCTTCAAGATTCAACTCGTTTTTAATTGCAATTGTTTGACTGCTCATTCGCAAGCTATCCATATTTGTAAAAACAGGGTCTATCAACCAAAAAACTTTTCCGCCATGCATTATGAATTGATCAATCACAAATTTATCGGCTTCAGAGAATGGCTTTATTGGTTGAGCAACAATTAAAGCATCAATTACTGGTTTATCGATAATTTTTCCTGCAACAGTATCAATTTCAAATAAACTGCTCATTCTTCCATCTATACGCAAACTTCCCAAAATGTATAACTCGCTTAACGATTGAGCAATATCAGCCAAATAAGCACCTTCCAATTTCAATTCTCCGTGACCGTCCAAAAAAGCTACCGTTGGTCGTTTATCTTCAATCAATTTAAGCAAGGCTGAGGCTAAATTAAATTCTAGAGCTTCTATTGAATTATTTATTACACGCTCAGGAGAAACTCCCATTTGAGTTTTTAATAATTCAACAGGAATTTCATAACCTTTATAATTAAGAACAAGACCGGGAAAAATGAGAATTTGACTACCACCTTCTCTTTTGTTTACATGCAAATTGGTTGGTTGTAAACCTTTATCAACCAGCTCCTGAATCAAAGCAGTTCTTTTATCCTTATCGGCAATGCCTGATGGATTTATGAACGAATATTCTACGAAATTACTATAAGCTTTAAATTCTTCAAGCATATCACGGGTTTCGTTACGTAATTTTTTGAAACCTGCTGGAAAATCACCATCTAAATAAACTTTGAAATAAGCATAATCATCTAATTGATGTAGCAATTGAATCGTAGCATCGGAAAGCGTATATCTTTTTTCTGCAGTTAAATCTAAACGTATATAAATCTTTGAAACTAATATGTTTAATACGAGAATTATAAAAACACCAATTGCAAGATGCATTAAACTTTTTTGGCGCTTATTTCTAGTTTGTATTTCTTTTACCATTTCCTTCGACTTAATACAGTGTGTGTAAATAAAAGAAATAGTGCTGATAGGCTGATGAAATAAATCAAATCGCGCAAATCGATAACACCGCGACGGATTGAAGTGTAATGAGATTGAATTCCAAGTGATTGCACAAACAAATCGAAGCTCCCGAATAAATCGAGTGAATATATGATTTCAAAACCTAGAAAAGCAAAAGCAGAAAGTGAAATGCCAATTACAAAAGCAATTATCTGATTATCAGTTATGGCGGAAGCAAAAAGCCCGATTGCTACAAAAGCAGCAGCCAAAAATAACAAACCAATATATGAACCCCAAACAACTCCTAAATCGAAATTACCAACAGGAAAACTAAACAAATAAATGGTTATAATATAAATTAAACTTGGAATTAACGCTATAATTACAAGACTAATTCCGGCAAAATATTTTGCTCCAATTATTTGCCAATCGCTCAAAGGACGAGTAAAAAGCAATTCGATTGTTCCGGTTTTTTTTTCTTCAGCAAACAAACGCATACTAATGGCCGGAATCAAAAACAAAAAGACAAAAGGCGCCAATATGAAAAATGAATCGAGATTGGCATAGCCAAAATTGAGAATATTATAATCGCTTGGAAATACCCAAAGAAAAAGTCCGTTTATGAGTAAAAACACCATGATTACAATGTAACCAATGAGTGTATTTAAAAAGGCGGCTATTTCTTTTTTATAGAGAGCAAACATGAATGAAAAATTCTTTTTTTTACTTTATGGAAGCACTTCAATTCGTACTACATCATCAATTCCCATGCCTAACAAACTGCTTGCTTTGCCTTTGTTTATAGCAATTTCGAGATTATTTTCAGAGTCGAAAATTGCCAAAAGTTCTCCTTCGCTAACATCCAAATACGATTGGCTGATGGTTGTGATTTCGTAATTTCCTGCGCGCAAGAGAATTTTAAATTTTTTGCCTTTCACCACTTTGTTAAACAAACTTTCAGTAATATTAGTGATAACATTTTGATATCCATCAATATAAATCACTTTTCCTTTTATCAGATTTGCATCAACAACCGGTTTAAACGACATTTTATTAGTCAAAGCATCTCTTTTTCCACCAAGAGCCATAATATCATTTCCTTCAACCAAATGCATGGCTGCTTGCACAAAAACATCTTTGGTTGAAAACGAAAAGCGGTTGGAAGTTTGAATAATGTCGAGTTCAACAATTAGTTCAGGACTTTCGTCAAACATCAAAGCAAAAATACCATTATCAGCCCCAATAAAAAAATGCCCTTTATGTTTAATTAATACATGAGGCATATCAATCGAAGCTTCGGTATTAACTCCCACAATGTGAATACTTCCTTCAGGGAAATTTTTATAAGCGCTTTTCAAGATAAAAGAAGCCTGATTTAAATCGAATGGAGGAATCTGATGTGAGATATCGACAAGCGTAACATTTGGTATACTTCTTAAAAAAGCTCCTTTAACTGATGCTAGATAATGATCTTTCAGACCCCAGTCCGACGTTAATGTTATTATTGGCATTTGATTAAGTTTTATAAGCGAAAATTAGTTTTCAAAGATACCAAAAAATCTTTTCTTTAATTTAATGATTAGATTGATAAATTAACCTCAAACTTTTTAAAAAAACCTTAGAACAAGCCATTATTTTTCAGAAATTTGCATATAAATTAAATACATTTTCATGGGAGAAAAAGTCCTTTCAGTTGAAGGCTACGACCCGTTGCTTATCTTTGGTGCCAACGAAAATAAATTAGAAATAATTCGTCGTTTATTTCCTCAGCTTAAAATAATAGTGCGTGGTGAGATGATAAAGCTTATTGGAGCTGAAAAAGCTTTTAAAAGTTTTGAGGAATACTTTGATAAGGTTTTAATGCATATTGAACAATATCAATCTGTTTCTGAATCCGATTTGGAGATGATTGCCAATGGCGACAATAAAACCGCTGAGAATATTCTTCCAAATGATATTTTAGTTCATGGAAGAAACGGTGCACAAATAAAAGCACGTACTGAAAATCAACGTAAAATGGTTGATTCGGTAAACAAAAACGATTTGACTTTAGCAATTGGTCCTGCCGGAACCGGAAAAACATATACAGCTGTTGCTCTTGCTGTTAGAGCGCTTAAAAATAAAGAAGTTAAGCGAGTTATTTTAGTTCGTCCTGCAGTTGAAGCAGGCGAAAGTTTAGGTTTTTTACCAGGTGATATGAAAGAAAAACTCGATCCTTATATGATGCCACTTTATGATGCTTTACGCGATATGTTTCCAAGTGCCAAACTTGAAAAATATCTTGAAGACGGAACTATTGAAATTGCTCCTTTGGCCTACATGCGTGGTCGTACGCTTGATCATGCTTTTGCTATTCTGGATGAAGCACAAAATGCCACTCAAAATCAATTAAAAATGTTTTTAACACGAATGGGCAAATCAGCCAAATTTATAGTTACCGGAGATATTACTCAAATTGATTTACCAAAAAAGCAACAATCAGGACTTATTCAGGCAACCAAAATTTTAAAAAATATACCAAACATCGAAATAATATACTTAAACGAAAAAGATATAGTACGACATCCTTTGGTTGGAAGAATAATAGAAGCATACAAAAACGAAGAAAATCAGATAGGCTTTCTACCGAAATTAGATCAACAAAAAAACAGATAATTAATATTGATTATCTTTACGTTTTAAATATTTGCACATAAATTATTACAAATGAATACCATTGTTAAATCAGATTTTAATTTTCCGGGACTAAGCAGTGTTTATAAAGGTAAAGTTCGCGATGTTTATACAATTCACGAAGAATTATTGGTGATGTTGGTTAGCGATAGAATTTCTGCCTTTGATGTGGTTTTACCAAAAGGAATTCCTTACAAAGGACAGGTTCTAAATCAGATAGCCTCAAAATTTCTTGATGCAACCTCCGATATTGTTCCCAACTGGAAAATTGCTACTCCCGACCCCATGGTTACTGTAGGCGTTCAGTGTGTGCCTTTTCCAGTCGAAATGATTATTCGTGGTTATTTAACAGGTTCATCTTGGCGCACATATAAAAGTGGCGAACGCGAAATTTGTGGAGTTCCAATTCCCGAGGGCATGCGTGAGCATGAGCGTTTTCCTTCGCCCATTATCACGCCAACCACTAAAGCCGAGCAAGGAGCTCATGATGAAGATATTTCAAAAGTTCGAATTATGCGTGGTGGTTTGGTCTCACCTGAGGATTATGAAATGCTTGAAAAATATACAATGGAGCTTTTTGAACGTGGCACTAAAATGGCCGATGAAAGAGGATTGATTTTGGTAGATACAAAATATGAATTTGGAAAAAAAGATGGTAAAATTTATTTGATAGATGAAATTCACACTCCTGATTCTTCGCGTTATTTTTATAAAGATGGATATGAAGAGCGTTTTGCAAAAGGCCAGCCTCAAAAACAGCTTTCAAAAGAATTTGTTCGCGAATGGTTAATGGAAAATAATTTTCAGGGTCGCGATGGTGATGTGTTACCCGAAATGACCGATGAATTTGTTCGTTCAGTTTCTGACCGTTATATCGAACTCTATGAAAAAATAATCGGCGAAAAATTTGTAAAGGAAGATGCCTCTAATATATTGAAACGCGTTGAAAAGAATATTCATAGTTTTCTAGCACAACATAATCATTAATAGATATCTAAAATATATAAAGCCCTGATAAAAAGTTTTCATCAGGGCTTTTTATTATCACATAATGCTTTCTAAATATCTTCTGTTTCAACAATCTTTGCTAAAACATCGGCATAAGGAAGGAAAAGATATTTCTTTCCTTCGAACTCAACTTCTGTACCTGCAAATTTCTTATAAAACACTGTATCGCCTTTGCTAATACCGGCATTCTCGATAACTCCGATAGCAACTACTTTTGCAAATTGAGGTTGCTCTTTGGCGGAATCAGGAATAATAATACCTGAAGCTGTTTTTTGTTCTGCTTTATCTGTCGAAATGTCGAGTAAAACATTGTCGTTTAATGGTTGTAACTCTTTCATATATTTATCTGTTATTTATTTTAATTTTTCGATTTGCAAAGTTATACCAATTTCTTATTGGATTGAGTGATATAAACAGATATTTAAAATCGGTATTATTCTTTTAAGCGCCAATGCCCAATAAGGAATTGATTTTATTTTTATCGAATCCTACTATCATCTGGCCGCCTATATCTGTTTGAGGCACACCTTGTTGTCCGCTTTTTTTAACCATCGCTTCAGCTGCTTTCCGGTCTTTAGACACATCAATATCGGTATATTTTATTCCGTGAATTTTTAAATGGTTTTTAATTGTTGCACACCAACTGCAAGTGGGTGTAGAATAAACAGTTACTCTTTTTTGAGGTTTTTCGTTGCTATTTTTATTTTTAGCAACATATAAATTACGTTCAAAAACAGCAGAATAAAATTGTGCTTCGTTGCAACCCTTATATGTGTTTTTAAAAACGCCTTCTTCAAACGACAAAAGGACAGGTGCAGTTGTAATCTCGTAAGCCGGATGAATATCACGAACAGTTTTTACATCAGCCGAAAAAACAATGGTTTTCTCATCAAGTGCTTTTTCAATATTGTTCAAGGCACACTCGCTAACTTTAGAACCGCTTTTAAAAAGCACAAGAAAAGCATCAGGATGCGTCTTTAGTTTCTCTTGTAATTCTGTATATGATTGTATTGAAATAGATTTCATTTTATTATTTAGGTGCTCATTTTACAATGATTGTGCCAGTGTATTTGGACTGAAATTTTGGCAGAATTAGGACTATCAATAATAGAGATATATAGTTAATGCTTAAATAATATACTTTTGTAGTCAATATGAGTAAAACTGCACAAAAATATTATAC
>CAZTST010000023.1:0-21860 GCA_964616585.1 uncultured Draconibacterium sp. | reverse complement strand
ATCGACTTATTTAGCTACAATGTCGCACGAACTGCGAACTCCATTAAATGCTGTAATTGGATTTTCCGATATTATGCTCGGCTATGATTTGGATGGTGATATGAGTGAGTTTGTAAAACTAATCAGCACTAATGGAATTCAATTGCTTAAATTAATAGAAGATATCTTCGATTTATCGTTAATAGAATCTAATCAGATAAAAATTTATAAAAGTAAATTCGATTTAATTCATCTTCTGCAGGAACTTGCCGATATAATTCCTATTGAGATTCGTAAATTATATAAAGAAAATGATATTGAGCTTATTGTTGATTTACCTGATAATAAAATAATTTTAAACAGCGATGCTTCGCGAATAAAACAAATTATCAGCAATTTATTAAAGAACGCAATAAAATTTACACCCAAAGGTTTAGTAAAATTAGGAGTTCAAGAGTTGGAGAACGATGTGATTATTTATGTTGAAGATAACGGAATTGGAATAAGTAAGGAGAAACAAGAAATTATATTTGAAATATTTCGTCAGGGTGAGGAAACTTTATCAAGACAATTCGGAGGCGCCGGTTTGGGATTATCAATTTCTAATAACTTAGCAGAATTGTTGGGAGCTCAGCTTAGTGTAAATTCAGAATTAGGCAAAGGCTCAGTATTTTCGTTTATAATTAGCAGAGAAAAAGAAGAGTATCAAATAATTGAACAAAAAGAATTTAATATGCAAACAATGGACTGGAAAGATAAATATGTACTTATTGCAGAAGATGAGTACTCCAATTATGAATTATTAGTTTATATTCTAAAGCCCACAAAAATCAGAATAAAACAGGTAACCAATGGTAATGATGCTATTAATGAAGTGTTGAATATTGAACGTCCCGACATTATTTTAATGGACATAAAAATGCCCGATTTGAATGGTTTTGAAGCAACAAAGCGTATAAAAGAAGTTTTCCCCGATTTACCTATAATTGCCCAAACAGCTTTTGCCATTTCCGGCGATCGTGAATTAGCTCTTTCAATGGGTTGTGACGAATACATTTCAAAACCAATCAATAAATCACATTTGCTCGATTTAATGATTAAGCATCTTAGCTAGCTGTGACAATATTATTAATTTTGCGGAAAAGAGTTTATGCTGGTTTATAAATTTGGTGGTGTATCGGTAAAAGATGCAGTTCATATTCGTTTGCTTATTCCTTTAATTGAAGAACAGAAATCAGAGAAAATGGTTTTGGTTATTTCGGCAATGGGAAAAATGACCAATGCCTTTGAACTATTGCTTGCTTTATTCAGAAAAGACGATTCCGAAAAATATTCTCAGCTAAACTATATCAAAACCTACCATTTTGATATTATAAATGAACTTTTTAATAAAAACCATTCAATTTTTGAAGAAATAAAACATTGTTTTGTTCAATTAGAAACAAAATTAGAACAAGCATTGAGTCAATCGTACGATTTTTCTTACGATCAGACAGTAGGTTACGGCGAATTACTTTCAAGTTTAATTTTATCAGAATTTCTAAATAATAATGGCATGCAAAATTGCAGATTGGATGCTTCGGAATTTATTATTACAAATGATAAATATCGCGATGCCAGGGTTGATTGGAATAAAACCAAAGAAAGTATAGCCGCAAAACTTGCGCCGGCATTTGATAAATGCAATTTAATTATTACACAAGGTTTTATTAGCGGAACAATTGATGGTTATAGAACTACTTTGGGCAGAGAAGGCTCTGACTATACGGCTGCAATTATTGCGCATTGTCTTGATGCAAAACAACTTACAGTTTGGAAAGACGTTCCCGGAATATTAAATGCCGATCCAAAGCAATTTCTAAACGCAAGAAATCTTAAACATATATCGTATCACGAAACTGTAGAATTAGCTTTTTACGGAGCAAGTGTTATTCACTCAAGAGCTTTGCAACCACTTAAAAATAAGAATATTCCGCTTTATATTCGTTCTTTTATTAAACCCGATTTAGTTAGTTTAATCGACAATAATAGTCATACCGACGCAGAAATTCCTTCTTTTATCATAAAAGAAAACCAAATATTATTTACTATCGCTTCAAGAGATTTTACCTTTATCGATGCAGAAAAATTAACCGGAATTCTGAAGCTTTTTTCAACCTATCACTTTTATATAAGATTAATACAAAATTCAGCGCTAAATTTTTCTTTAGTAACTGATGAGAATCCTTTGCAATTAGAGGAATTGTTAAATCAACTTCAAATTGATTATATTATCAAATATAATAGAAATTTGTGCCTTCTTACTGTTAGGCATTTTAAAAATGATAGTATTTCTAAATTATTTGGCAATACAGAAATATTATTGGAGATGCATAGCAGGATGACGCAGCAATTTGTTCTGAATTCAGAATCTTTGAAAAGCAAGCTTGATTTATTATCCGGCTTTGTTTAATCTCAGATTTTAACTAAATTTTATCTCATCAATCATTCGTATCAATTGATTGGGTTTAAATGGTTTAGCAAGGAAATTATCCATTCCTGCTGCCATACATTCCTCACGTTTATTATCAAGCGCAAAAGCTGTTACCGCAATAATTTTGATAGGTTCAATATGCTTTTCCAGTTCAATTCTTCTAATTTCTTTTGTAGCTTCAATACCACTCATTATTGGCATCTGTATATCCATCAAAATAAGATCGTAAGTATCTAATTTGAACTTTTCTAAAGCTACTTTGCCGTTTTCGGCAATATCCAGAAAGTGACCTTGTTTTGTGAGTGTAACTTTTGCAAACTTTTGATTAAGCATATTATCTTCCACAAGTAAAATCCTTAATGTTCGCTGACCCGGATTGTTTTCATTAAAAACACCTGAACGATTTTTATGTCTTGTGGGGATTGAAAGTGTAAACCAAAAGTCAGATCCTTTATTAATCTCAGTTTCAAAGGATAAATGCGATGACATAAGTTTTAAAAGTGATTGTGTAATTGCTAAACCAAGTCCCACACCATTTAAAGATATTTTAGTTGTTAATCCTTCAGAGTTAAGTTCCTTTTTGAGTGTGCGAACAATGTTATCTTCCATACCAAATCCGGTATCGTTAACACTAAATTTTAAAACTGCTTTTTGATTTTCATGATTCAATTGTTCAATTGATAACCTGATTTCACCTTCGCGTGTATGACGAATAGCATTATTTAGCAGATTGATAAGTATTTGCTTAATCCTAAGATTATCGCCATACAGATAATCAGGAATTTGCTTATCGACAATTACAACTAATTTAAGTCCTTTACCTTCAATTTTATAATGAAGAAGCTCTACAATTTCATCAACCACACTGCCAATTTCAAAATAGTCAGCATCTAATTTAAGTGAGTTATTCATTATGTTTGAATAATCCAAAATATCATTAATTATTGATAATAGATTGTCGTTATAGTTAGAAATAAGGCTCACATAATCAATTTGTTCATCGTTGAGAGTTGTCATTCGTAGAACATCCAGCATGCCCATAACGCCGTTCATCGGGATGCGAATATTCTGACTTAAATTCCTCAAAAATATAGCTTGTGTGCTTTGCAAATCGTGTTCTACTTGAAGCGCATTATCATATTTCAATTGAAGGTCTGCGAAATCTTTACGTAGTTTTACCAGCTCTTGGTCGCTAATATTTGTCATAATTCTTAGTTATTTAGCGCTTCAAATTTACGCAAATTATTTTCAATAATATTAAAAAGTTCTTTTCTATCAATGGGTTTTGAAATATAATCATCGAATCCGACAGCCAGAAATTTTTCTCTATCACCCGGCATAGCATAAGCTGTTTGAGCCACAAAAGGAACTTTATTCAAAATGGGCCATTTTTTCTTAAATTCTTTTAAAAGAAGCATTCCATCCCACGGTGCAGGCAGGTTTATATCGAGTAAAATAATATCAAAAATATGATCAGCTTTTAAAGCTTTACCCAACTGTTTAAATCCATCTTCACCATCAATCGCAATCTGTACATCTGCATATTTACTTAGCATTTTATCAAATATCATACGGTTCATTTTATCGTCTTCAACAATAAAAATAAATGGTTGAATTATAGTTGAAAAACCTAATATATTTGATTGAATACCGGCAGATTTGCCTTCTTGATCGTTTTCTTGTTTTTTATCTATCAACATTAGCGAAATAGAAACATTAGTGCCTTTGCTTCTCTCAGATTCTATTTGCAAATCGCCATTAATTAGATGTAGAAGCTTATACGCTAAAGGTAAACCTAATCCTGCACCTTGCTGTATTCTACTATAACCGAAACTTTCCTGTCTAAAAGCTTTAAAAATATCCGACAAAAAGTTTTTATCAATACCAATTCCTGTATCTGAAATTATAATACGAAGTCTTTTTTTATCCGTTTCAACTTGAACTGATATAGTAATTTTACCTTCAATAGTATATTTTATTGCATTATCCAGAATTAAATCGATCGATTTTTCTAAAGCGGCTTTATCGCCATTTGCTAAAAAAATCTCGTTTTGTTCGTATTCCAGAATTAGATTCTTTTCATCAGCCTTTTTTCTAAATTTTTGAAAACAAGAATTAATTACTGTATTTACAGCAAAAGGCTTGATATTCAATTCGTAATCTTTTGCTTCAATTTTACTTAACTCGATTATATGCTCCATTAATTCCAAAAGGTGAGCACTGCTATTCGAAATGTTTTTGGCAATCTCATATAATTCAGACTTTTCCTTGTCTTTAATTTCATCTAAAAGCATATTAGAAAAACCAATAATTCCACTTAGAGGAGTTCTAATTTCAAGACTCATATTTGATAAAAAAGTATTCATTAAAAAATTAGCTTCTTCGGCATTTTTTAGTGCTATTTTACTATCAAGTTCAATAGCTTTTTGATTTTTAAGCTGCTCTTGAAGTACTTTTGTTTTTTCAATAAAATTTAAGTCAAGTGATTGATTATTAAACTCTAAATCATTTTTTAATTGTGCAATTTCAGATATAAGATGTTGATTTTTCGAGAGTAACTTCTTGCTTTTATTTCTGCTTATTAACAACAAAATAAATAGTAAAACCAATAAAAACAAAACGCTAAGTCCACTAAGAACTACCGGGAAACTAACAATAATTAGATTAACATAGATTAGCATTTGCTAGAGTGGTTTATGAGCAATAAACAAATCCTCTTTGATATTTAGTGCATATCTTTCGATATACTCTTTTCCCCAACTTTCGTATATTGGATTAAATATATCTACCTTAAATCCAGCTATTTGAAGACGTTTTGCATAATCGTTGCCATAAATTCTAACATGATCGAATTGACCAAATATTTTTGCTCGATCTTCTTTGCTTACAACAGTATCGTCTTCAAAAGTTAATTCTAAAACAGTAGAGTAGGGCACTTGTAAAATTGCCTTGCCACCAGGTTTTAAAACACGAAATATTTCTTTCATAGCTTTAATATCGTCAGAAATATGTTCGAGAACATGGTTGCAAACAATCAGGTCATAAAAATCATTTTTCATTTTAAGATCTGTAATGTCAAGTTCGATTGTTTTGCGGTCGTAATAATAACCCATTTGCTCCACGCCTTTTACTCCACTTGTATAATGAATATGAGACAGTGATTGAAAAAGTTCTTTAAGCCATGCTTCAGGAGCAATGTGTAAAACGCTCTGAGCTTTTGTGAAAACGTTAGTCTTTTTTTCGAGATATAAGTAAATAAGTCTATCGCGATCTTTAGCGTAACAACGTGGACAGGTACAATTTTCGCGATAACCACTTCCAATAATATCATATTCAATAAGAACAGGATGACGCTCTCCATCGGAAAGCATTTTTCTAAAATTATGTTTACAATAAGGGCAATGATATTTATCGCCTTTATAAATTAATCCAAGTATTTTTTGGTAAGTTCCTCTAATTTTTTTTCCTAACCAAAATGGAATTAATTGTTTTATTTTTTGTTTTAATCCGCTCATAATTAGCTCCCCCTTTTTGCTCGTTCCCATTTAACCGACTGATTACCTTTAAGATATCGGTTGAGACCCATAAAAACTGATAAATTCATTATAAAGAAATAATAAGGCACAAAAAGCACCTTGATTTTAATTTGTTTGTTCTCTAAAAACCAGCCTAAAAGAGCTGAGATATAAAATATTATTTGACCCCAAAAGAAAAATGTGAAAATGTTTGTAAAATTGAAGAAGCCCTCGTTAAAAGTAATAATTGTATTTAGAATTAGAATAAGAGCCAATCCGAATGGTGCGAGAGTCCAACGCAAAACGCGATGAGATATAAACTGAAACGAAAGCCAACCATATTTAAAAACATTTAAAAGAGGTAATAATCGTACGATAGATTGAAAACCTCCGGCAGATATTCTAACTTTCCTCTTTAGTTCTTCTTTTACATTTGCCGATGCAGTTTCAATGGCATAAGCTTCAGGGTCGTATTGAATAGTATAACCTTTCATTGCCACCCGAAGAGATATAATCATATCATCGAGAAGAGTGTCTTTTTCAACATGTTGAAATAATTCTGTACGAATGGCAAACAGTTCCCCGGCAGCACCGACTACAGAATATAGTTCAGCGTCCCATTTTTTTAGGGTCGATTCGTACTTCCAATAAATCCCTTCTGTGCCTGCAGCAGCGTCCTTATCTTTTTGAAATATTCTCTTTTCGCCTGATACACAGCCTACTTTTGGATTGGCAAATAAATTAACAATTCTCCTGATAGATTCTTTTCCCAGAAAAGTATTGCCGTCAGAAAAAATAACAATTGGAGTTTTAACAAAAGCCATTCCGCGATTCATTGCTCCAATTTTTCCGCCTCTGGCATCTTCGTGGTAAACTTCAACTCCTTGTTTTGAGTATTTTCGTAATAAATCAGGTGTGCCATCATTCGACCCATCGGTTATCCAGACTTGTTTTACCTTTTCTGTTGGATATTCCAAAGAAAGCGAGTTGGCAACTTTTTCGTCAACATAATCTTTTTCGTTATATGCGGCAACAAATAGCGTAACTTCAGGTTCGTAATCTTTTTCTTTGGAATAAGATTTATTCTTATTAAGAAATCGTTTTATACGAACCAACAAATACAGTATAATTCCATATCCGACATAAGTATAAAAAATGATAAACAGAAAAATCCAGAAAATAATTTTTAATGTAATCATAATTAATATTTTTTATTTTAAAAATTTGAAGTCAAAAATTTTACATTCAGAAATCCATTTATGAAAAACATTTTAAAGATACTAAAAGAAAACGAAGTTATTGGGTTCAGTTTCATTGTATGTGGTTATAATATCTTATGATAATTGTTCAAAACATAAGAATAAATTTCTAAGCTCTAAATTACTTAATTATTTGGAATGGCAAATAAAAATTTTGAAAATGCTTAATTTTTTCTGAAATGGATTACAAAAATAGCACCTAAAATTACCATTAAAGCTCCGACAAATGTTTTAAATCCCATTAATGAAGTTTCTATCCATTGTACGTCTAGAAAGAATAATACAGTCATAGCCATAAATGTTATAATAGGATTTACACTAATTACAACGCTTACTTTATTAACTTGTGTATATTTAAAAGCAAGTGCAAGAAAACCATAAGCGATAATTGTATTTAGTCCCAGAAAAATCATTAATAACCATTGCAATAAACTAAGAGAAGAAAACAAAGAAAAGTTTACGCTAGGAATAAACAGAAGAGATGGAATGGCAAATATTATTAAGTTAAGAAGTTGAGGTTCAAATGATTTAACTAAATGCTTCTGCAAAGCAGCATACAAAACCCAACCAAATGCACCAATTGCAACCCATATTAAACCTTTATTGAATAAAGTGGCTTTATCCAATAGCATTCCTTCTATTTGATTAAAATAGAAAACTGAAAGTCCGATAAAAGCAATTGAAAACCCAAGCATTTGCATGCGATTTATTCGTTCATTATAAACCACAAAACCAACGATTCCCAATAGAATAGGTCCTATTTGCATAACTACTTGGGCAGTATTAGGCGAAGTAAAACTAAGTCCTGTTGTAAATCCAAAATAATTAATACTTAAACCCAAAGCCGCAATAATAGCAAGTAATGGCGGCCTTTTTAGTATGGCCAATTTTTTTGGTTGCAAGAAAATATAATAGAGAAATAGGATTGAAAAAGCAAAGAAAAATCGAAACCAAACTATATTTGTAGCTGGCATAAATTGCAAAGTAACTTTTAAAGCTATCGAAAGAAAACCCCAGAATAAGGATGTAATACTTGCATAAATAATACCTCTGTATTGATTAAAAAAATTCTTTATCCTGAAATTCAACATTTTATGATTTATATTATCCTAATTAATCGGCAGCGAAATTAATCAAAATTTAATACCTTCGTGGCCATGGCAATAGACTATACTTATGTTTGCGTAAATTGTAACACAAGATATTCCGATAAAGGAATTCTTTATTTATGTCCGAGTTGTGCAAGTGAAAATGGAGCAGGTAAACCTTTAAAAGGTGTTTTAAAAATAGTTTATCCTTATTCCGAGATAAAAAGGAAGTTGGAATTACACGTTGATTATTTAAAGGATACTGATTATATCGATTTATTTCCAATTGAAAATATAAGTTCTTTACCGCCACTTTTAGTTGGTAAAACGCCACTTTATACATTCAAGAAAAATCAAAATGAAAAAAAATCGTTTTTCCTTCATTTAAAAGCAGAATCATCGAATCCAACTTTTTCGTTTAAAGACAGAGCATCGGCTTTGGTTTCTGCTTTTGCAAAAGAAAAAGGAATTAACACGATTGTAGCTGCTTCAACAGGTAATGCAGGTTCTTCGCTGGCCGGAATTTGTGCATCGCAAAATCAAGATGCTATTATTTTAGTACCTGAAAATGCGCCAAAAGCAAAACTTACACAAGTACTGATGTATGGCGCAAAACTTATTCCGGTAAAAGGAAATTACGATGACGCCTATGATTTGAGCTTAAAACTCACTGAGAAATATGGATTGTATAATCGTAATACTGCTTTTAATCCAATGACTATTGAAGGTAAGAAAACAGTCTCGTTTGAACTTTTCGAGCAAATGAAAGTATTAGCTGATAAAATTTTTGTTCCGGTTGGTGATGGTGTAATTATGGCCGGCGTTTACAAAGGTTTCGAAGATTTATTGGAATTGGGATTGATTTCGAAAATTCCTCAAATTGTTGCTGTTCAGGCAGATGGAAGTTCAAATCTGATTAATAATTTAAAAAACAGTAATCCAAGTTTTGCCGTTTCGTCAACAGTGGCAGATTCTATTTCAGTCGATATTCCGCGAAATTTTTATATGGCACGAGATTATTTAAATAAATATAATGGAATAGGAATAAAAGTTACAGATATTCAGATTCTCGAAGCTTCAAAACTATTGGCTGGTAAATTTGGACTTTTTGTTGAACCTGCTGCAGCTGCTGCTTATGCAGGAATGTTGAAATATCAGAATAAAGGACAAATATCTAATAATGAACAAATTGTAGTTTTGCTTACGGGCAACGGCTTGAAAGATATTAATGCTGTTTCCGGCAGCTTAATTTTCCCTGAAGCTGTTGACCCTAACAATTTTGATTTTAAACAAATGTAATTATTCGTATTTCGATAAAGAATGACTGAAAAACCAAGTTTTAGCCAAATAACAAATAAGATTTTTATACATTTGTTCCCTTATATGAAACACATACAAATTTTTTAATGGAAAATAAAGAACAACTCAATCAGAATCTTGAAGAGGTAAATGTGCCAAATCAAGAGGAGAATGCTGAAACTGTTCAAGAAACAGTTGAAAATCATACGGAAACAGAATCTCCAAACGCTAATCTTTCGGAAGAAGCTTCTGAAAAACAAGGCGAAATAATTAAAGAAGAAATAACTTCTAGTTCAAATGATGATGAATCCTACGACTTTGGAGCCGATGAGCACTCGGATGAAGAAGAAAGCGATACTGATGATGATGAGGATGAAAGTGATATTGAATTAAGTGATGAGGAATTTGAAGCGCAATATCAAAACTCCAAGCTTGACGATATTTTAGCTGCTTTTGAAGTTTTAGTTGTAGAAGAAGAGCTTCAAAATATTCGTTCTAAAGTTGTAGTAATGCGTCGTCTTATCGACCAAAAACTAGGTGAAGTTGAAAAACTTGCTTTGGATAAATTTATCGCTGAAGGCGGAATAGAAGCTGAATTTATTGCTGAAGACACAAAACAACATCTGCATTATAACAAGATTTTAGGATTGTATAAAGCCAAGCGAGCCAAGTTTCGTCAGAAGCAAGAGCATTTACAAGTCGAAAATCTGGCTAAAAAGAAAGAATTACTCGAAGAACTACGTACGCTCGTTAATTCTGATGAAACATTAAAATCAACCTACGATCAATTTAAGGAAATTCAGGAGCGCTGGAAAGAAATTGGTATGATACCAAAAAGCGAAATGGGCGAGCTATGGCGCAATTATCATTTTCTTGTAGAAAAATTCTTTGATAAAGTAAAGATTAGCAATGAATTACGCGATTTGGATTCAAAGAAAAATTGCGAATTAAAAATACAATTATGCGAAAAAGCTGAAGAGTTATTGCTTGAAAAATCTGTTACCAAATCGTTTAAACTTCTTCAAAAATATCATGAAGAATGGAAAATAATCGGCCCTGCTCCTTCAAGCGATAAAGAAGAAATTTGGGAACGTTTCAAAAGCATTACCGACAAAATAAATCAACGACGCAGAGATTATTACAAACAATTACAGGATAAACTCGACGATAACTATAAATTAAAATTAGCACTTTGCGAAAAGGCTGAAGCACTTGATTATCAAAATCATTCAAGCATTAAAGAGTGGAATAAAGGCACTGAAGCTTTAAACGATTTGTTTAAAAACTGGAAATCGGTTGGCTCTACACCTCGAAAAGTTAACGAAGAAGTTTGGCAACGATTTAAAGGTAGCTTAAATGCATTTTTTGAAGCTAAGAAAAAATTTTACGGAGAAATAAAAGATGAGCAAACTAATAATTATCAACAAAAGTTAGCAATTTGTGTTGAAGCTGAAGCTCTGCAGAGCAGCTCTAACTGGAAAAGAACTACCGACACATTAATCAAATTGCAAAAAGATTGGAAGAACATAGGTCCGATTCCTCGTAAATATTCCGATGCTATTTGGAAACGCTTTCGTAAGTCTTGTGATGCATTCTTTGAAGCAAAAGCTAATCATTTTAAACAACTTATTGAATCTGAATCTGATAATGCTAAACTTAAATTTGCATTGATTGAGGAAATAAAAGGAGCTCAGTTTGGAAATAATAAAACTGAAAATTTGGAAATGATTAAAACTTTTCAACGTAAGTGGATGGATATAGGAAATGTTCCAAGAAAAGATATGGATAAGCTTCACAAAGCCTACCGCGATGCTATTGATAAGCAAATGGATAAATTCGATATTTCTAAAGTTGATTTCAAACATTCAAACTTCAAAGAAAAGATTCATAGCCTTAAAGAAAATGATGATAATTATCATCTTAACAAAGAACGCTTTAGCCTTCAGAAAAGTTTGGAAAAGCTACAGGAAGACGTTTTACTTTGGGAAAACAATATTGGTTTCTTTGCCAATACAAAAAATGCCGATGTTCTAAAAAGGGAATTTGAGCAGAAAATCAATCGTGCAAAAGCCGAAGTATTGAGTTTAAAAGAAAAGATTAGAATTATTGATCGAGGATAGGCCTTCAACGATAAAAAACCGCTCTTGAATTTTCAGTAGCGGTTTTTTTTATGTCAATTTAGGAACTATACATATCTTTGTGTATTATATTTATTCACCTTTTAAAAAATTGATAATGTATAAATTAAACAAGCTAAAAGCATTTTTGCTTTTTTTTATTCTTGGGATTTCAATTTTTGGATGCGGAAATGCAACTAATTCTTCGTCTCAATCAGAAGATTCAGCTATCGCTCAAAAAGTATATATTAGCTTAGCTGTTGATGGAATGACCTGTTCAGGTTGCGAAAAAACTGTTCAGGGCGCTTTAACTGCCATTGAAGGAATCGATTCTGCTTTTGCATCTCATATCGATAAACAGGTTAAGATTTTAGTTGATACAACAAGAGTTAGTATTCAGGAAATGCAAAAAGCCATTAATGAAAAAGGCTATACTGCCGGGGAAATATTAGAATAATTTAAGTAGTATATAGAGCATGATTGAAAAGAAAACGGAAACATCTAAACCTACTTTCAGAGATTCTATTTCTACTGTTGATGAGCGTGGAAAGCGAATTTGGCTATTTCCTAAAAAACCAAAAGGCAGATATTACAACAGAAGAAAAATAGTTGGCTGGTCGCTCATGGCTATATTATTTGGAATGCCATTTATTAAAATGAATGGTTCGCCATTGTTTATGTTTCATGTAATAAAACGCGAATTTATTTTGTTTGGTGTGCATTTCTGGCCTCAGGATTCATATTTATTTGCTATCGCGATGATTTCGCTTCTTGTTGGAATCGTTTTGTTTACAACTGTTTACGGAAGATTTTGGTGTGGATGGACTTGTCCGCAAACCGTTTTTCTGGAACTGCTCTTCCGCCCAATTGAATATCTTATCGAAGGTGATAGAAATGCTCAAATAAAATTAAAAACTGCTCCTTGGAGTTTCGATAAAATCTGGAAACGGTTGATTAAAAATGGCGTTTTCATTTTTCTTTCCGTTCTAATTGCCAATGCTTTGCTTGCTTGGATAATTGGGCTCGATGAATTATTTCAGATTATTTCGGAGCCAATTTCGTTTCATACAGGTGGTTTTGTCGCAATTGCTGCGCTATCGAGCTTTTTATTCTTCATTTATAGCTGGTTTCGCGAGCAAGTTTGCTCAATTATGTGCCCTTATGGGCGATTGCAAGGTGTTTTACTCGATATAAATTCTATCGTTGTTTCTTACGATTATAGAAGGGGAGAGCCACGTGGAAAAGGCTTGGATGGAGAAAAAGGCGACTGTATCGACTGTAATTCCTGCGTTGATGTTTGTCCTACCGGAATAGATATTCGCAACGGAACACAACTAGAGTGTATAAATTGTACTGCTTGTATTGATGCCTGCAACGATATTATGGATAAAATAAAAAAACCTCGAGGACTTATTCGCTATGCTTCTGAGAAAAATATTTCCAAAGGATTGCCTTTTAAGATTACGCCAAGAATTGTTGGCTATACCTCTTTATTGATTGGTCTTTTAATCTTTTTATCGGTTTTATTATTTGGCAGATCAGATATTGAAGCAACTATTTTAAGAACACCAGGTTTGCTTTATCAAGAACAACCAAATAATGAAATAAGTAATTTATACAATGCAAAGCTGATAAATAAATCGACAGCTCAGATGCCTGTTGAATTAAAACCGTTATCGCATGGTGCACGAATTCAAATGGTTAAGGCTGAAATCAATATTCCTAAATCATCTATTTATCAAGATGTTTTCTTTGTTTTCATCAATCGCGATAGCTTATCTTTTCATAAAAATGATATTAGGATTGGTGTTTTTGCAAACAATAAATTACTGGAAACAGTGGAAATTTCATTTATTGGAGATAGGCCTTAAAGTTCGAGTCAGCTGCGAAAATTAAAAAAATAACTTTTCGTAGAAAATACATGAATAAATTCTATTTTGTAAATCCTTTAGATTGGCATAAATTTGGCTAATCTTATTCAAATCATTATTATGAATGTAAAATTCAATTGGGGCACAGGCATTTTCATTACAATAATAGTTATGATTTCCTGGATAGGATTTTTAATAAATAAATCTTTCGAGTATAAACTCAATATGGATTCCGATGATTATTATGAGCGTGGTCTTGTTCATAGTGCTCAAATGCAGAGAATTGAAAGAAGTATTCCTTATAAGGATGACTTTAAACTGGAATTAACGGATGATATGATTCTAATTTATTATCCTTCTTTTTTTGAAAATAAAAATGCATTTGGCGAACTTTGGTTTTATCGTCCATCCGATTTTGAGCTAGATATAAAAATTGCAATTTCAAATCTAGAGAATAATATTCAAAAAATTCATATTCAGCATTTTAAAAAGGGAAGATATATTTTAAGGGCAACCTTAAATTCCGATAGTATATCTTATTTCTTTGAACACGAAATCATAATAAAATAATATGTACATAATTTCAGCCATTGTTTTAGGATTGATGGGAAGTTTCCATTGTGTAGGAATGTGCGGTCCTATTGCTCTTGCCTTACCTTTGAATAATACCAATTGGTTTACTAGAATTTTAGGTTCATTCCTTTATAATGTTGGAAGAGCAATTACTTATGCACTTATGGGAGCTGTATTTGGAATTCTTGGCGAAGGTTTTCAGTTAGGCGGATTCCAACGGTGGATTTCTATAGCAATGGGAACACTAATGATAATGGCTGTTGTTTTTCCTGCGATTTTTAAAAGTAGTGGAAAACTAGACAAATATCTATACGGATATAATGTTCGTTTGAAAAAACATTTTGGAGTTTTATTTAATCAGCGCTCTTATTCTTCACTATTAATCATTGGATTACTCAATGGTCTTTTACCTTGCGGATTGGTTTATATGGCATTAGCAGGAGCAATTGCCACTGGTGGAGTTGCAAGCGGTGCTTTGTTTATGTTAATTTTCGGCTTAGGTACTTTACCAATGCTTTTATTGCTTTCTTTGGCAGGAAATGTAATAACTGGAAGTGTTAAATCGTTGATAAACAAAATTATACCATATGTCATTATAATTATTGGTATTCTTTTTATTCTGCGAGGTATGAATTTAGGTATTCCTTATGTCAGTCCAAAAGAAGAGCGATTGCATCCAAATGCTAAGCCAATGAATATGAATAATAAAGCTGAATCAAAAGGAATAAAGGATATGTCAACTTTAATTATTATGTCTGTTTTAGAGATTAAAAAAGTATAAATTAAGAATTTGATGGAAAAGAAAAATGTAATTATCACAGGAGCATCTTCGGGTATTGGAAAAGCATTGGTTTACGAATACTTTAAGCGAGGATATCAAATAACTATGGCAGCACGCAATCGCGAAGCTATGGAATTGATAGCTAAAGATTTAGATCCAAAACTTAAAAGTATTCTTCTAATTAAAACTGATGTTACCAATGAAACTGATTGTGAGAATTTAATCGAAAAAAGTTTCGCTCGATTTGGCAGAATTGATATTCTAATTAATAATGCCGGCATTTCTATGAGAGCTTTGTTTAAAGATTTACATTTAGATGTAGTTAGAAAAGTAATGGATGTAAATTTCTGGGGCACAGTCTATTGCACTAAATATGCTTTACCACATTTGCTCCAATCTAAAGGATCTTTAGTAGGAGTAATTTCAATCGCCGGTTATCTTGGCTTGCCGGGAAGAAGTGCCTATAGTGCTTCGAAATATGCTGTACGAGGTTTTTTTGATACTTTAAGAGTTGAAAATCTAAAAACAGGTCTTCATGTTCTTGTTGCAGCTCCCGGTTTTACAGCTTCTAATGTTAGAATGGCTGCTTTATCGGCTGATGGAAGTCCTCAGGGTGAAACTCCTCGCGATGAAAGTAAAATGATGACTTCTGAAGAAGTTGCTTTTCAAATTGCTAAAGCTGTTGATAAAAGAAAAGCAGAGCTTATTTTAACTTTTGTTGAAGGAAAATTATCTGTTTTTCTAAAGAAATTCTTTCCACGCTTAATCGAAAAATTGACTTATAATCATATGGCAAAAGAACCAAATTCACCTTTGAAGTAATTTGCTATTTGTTAATGTGTTATTTTGCTAATTTGAAGATATCTTAAAAATAATCAAATTCCAGTCAATCAATACATTAACACATTAACAAATTAGCACATCAATATATTATCAACTTATGCCAAATCTACTAAGTCCTGAAGAATTTTTAAATCAAGCTAGAACATTGCCAATTATTGATGTGCGCTCACCAGCAGAATGGGAGCAAGGTCATATTCCTGGTTCTGTAAATATTCCATTATTTTCAAATGCGGAAAGAGCAAAAGTTGGAACACGTTATAAAAAAGCCGGTAGAGAATTTGCTGTAGAAATTGGCTTAGAGATTGTTGGCCCAAAAATGCTCGATTTTGTGCGTAAAGCTAAGAAGGTTTCCATTGACAAAAAAGTCTTGGTTCACTGTTGGCGTGGTGGAATGCGCTCAGCCAGTATGGCTTGGTTATTTGAAACAGCCGGACTTACAACTTCAACTTTAATTGGCGGTTACAAAGCGTATAGAGCTTTTATTCGAGAACAATTTAACAAAGAGGTTCATTTGATTGTGCTAGGTGGTCATACAGGAAGTGGCAAGACCGATATTTTAAAAGTCTTAGAAAAAAAAGGTGAACAGTTTCTGGATATTGAAGGAATAGCTCATCATAAAGGTTCTGCATTTGGAACTATTGGTCAATTGCCTCAACTTAGTAACGAACATTTTGAAAATAAGTTAGCAGAAGCATGGCTAAATTTCGATTTATCTAGACCTATTTGGGTAGAAGATGAAAGTCGTAATC
The DNA here is from genome assembly GCA_964616585.1 of uncultured Draconibacterium sp. Taxonomy (GTDB): domain Bacteria; phylum Bacteroidota; class Bacteroidia; order Bacteroidales; family UBA12170; genus UBA12170. Next base: position 5,313 of record CAZTST010000023.1, on the reverse strand, counting down.
TTGGAATTAACAGCATTCCCGATACATTGTTCAGACAAATGCGTACTGCAAAATTATGGCGAATTATTGTCCCTAAAGAAGTGAGAATAAAGCGTTTAGTACAGGAATATGCTCTTATTGATAAGAAAATGTTAGAGGATGCTATTCATAAAATTGAAAGGAAATTAGGTGGTTTAAAAACTACACAATGTATAGAAGCCATTCATCTTGAGAATTATGAGTTTGTTGCTGATATTACTTTAGATTATTATGATAAGGGATATGAATTTGGCAACGCAAAGCGAGTACAGAGTACAATTAGGGATATAATTATTGAAGAAGATGAGCCTGAAAAAACGGCGCATCTTCTTCTGGATAATATAAAATCATAATTTGTCGTACAGTCTAATTTTAATGTTGGATGAAATGTAGATTAATAAAAAAAGTATGAATCAAATATATCTCGATTATAATGCCACAACACCCATAGCAAAAGAAGTGGCCGATGTTATGCGACCATATTTAGATAACTATTTTGGAAATCCATCCAGTTCACATAGTTATGGTGTAAAAACTAAGCTCGCGGTCGAAAAGGCACGTTTGCAAGTTGCTAAATTATTGAACTGTGAATCTTCAGAAGTTGTTTTCACTAGCGGAGGAACAGAATCGAATAATTATGCTATAAAAGGAATTGCTTTTGCAAATCAAAAAAAGGAAATCACATTATTACGAGTTCAGTTGAACATCCGGCAGTTTTTGAAGTGTGTAAATATCTTGAGCGTTTTGGTTTTGAGATTACTTATTTACCTGTAGATGAATACGGTATAATCAAACTTGATGATTTGAGAAATGCTATTCGTGAATCAACTATTCTGATTAGCATTATGCATGCGAATAACGAAGTTGGTAGTATTCAGCCAATAGCGGAAATTGCAGAAATTATCAAAGAAAAAGGAATTTATTTTCATACAGATGCAGCTCAATCAATCGGAAAAATTGAAGCCGATGTACAAGCATTAGGTGTTGATTTACTGAGTATTGCAGGTCATAAACTCTATGCTCCAAAAGGAATTGGAGCTTTATTTATTCGAAATGGAGTACATCTTGAAAAGTTAATGCATGGAGCCGATCATGAACAAAATCTTCGCGCCGGAACTGAAAATGTGTTAGAAATCGTAGGTTTAGGCAAAGCTTGTGAAATTGCTAAGGAAAACTTGAAAATAAATGCTCAGCATTATCAAGAAACCCGAGATTATTTGCATAAACTTTTAAAAGAAGAATTTCCGCAAATTAAACTAAACGGGCATCCTGAAAAAAGATTACCAAACACGCTTAGTATTTCATTTCCCAAAGTAGAAGCAAATACTTTAATCGATAGATTGGAAGGAGTGGCCGCTTCTGCCGGAGCTGCTTGCCATTCAGAAAGCATCGATGTTTCGGCAGTTTTGAAAGCTATGTTTGTGCCACTTGATTATGCAATGGGAACGATTCGATTTTCTACAGGTCGTGGAACTACTTTGGCTGATATGAAGATGGCTGCTAATGAGATAATTACAACAGTTAAAAGTTTGATGCCAAAGGAAGAATCAAGTAAAAAATTAAAAGTTAGAAATCATAAAGAAATCAAATTAACTCATTATACTCATGGTTTGGGTTGTGCATGTAAACTTGAACCTCAAAAATTAGAACAGGTTCTAAAAACTCTGCCTAAAGTTTTTGATCCTCTTGTTTTGGTCGGAACAGAAACCTCTGATGATGCCACTGTTTATAAACTTACTGATGATTTGGCTTTGGTGCAAACACTCGATTTTTTTACACCAATTGTTGATGACCCATATCAATTTGGTGCCATCGCGGCAGCAAATGCATTAAGTGATATTTATGCGATGGGAGCAAAGCCAATTTTCGCTCTCAATATTGTTGGTTTTCCGGAAGATACTTTGCCATTAAGTGTTTTGGAGCAGATTTTAAAAGGAGCACATGATAAAGCTATGGAAGCAGGAATTAGTGTTTTGGGTGGACATACAATCGAAGATCCTGAACCTAAGTATGGTATGGTAGTTAGTGGCCTTATTCATCCTGATAAAATTATAAGAAATACAGGTGCATTACCCGGCGATGTTTTGGTGCTAACAAAAGCTTTAGGAACAGGAATTTTATCTACTGCTATGAAAAGAGGAATGATTGAAGCTGATTTAATAGAAGAAATTAGCCAAAAAATGAGTCAGCTAAATAAAATCCCAGCCGAATTGATGTTGAAATATAATGTTCATGCGTGTACAGATGTTACCGGATTTGGATTATTAGGTCATTTGCGAGAAATGACTAAATCGTCTGAATGTGATGTAGTTATAGAGTTTAATAACCTTCCATTTATTCGCGAAACCAAGAATATGGCAACTGCCGGTGTAATTCCAGGCGGAACATTTAACAATCTGGAATATGTGAAGAAAGATGTTGATTTTGGAAATCATGGTAGAACAAATCAGTTACTTTTATGCGATGCACAAACATCGGGCGGATTATTAGTAGTTTTACCAAAAGAGGATGCAAAAAAATACTTAATCGAATTAATTCAAGCTGGAATTGACGAGGCCAAAATTATTGGTAGATTTACATCAAAGGGAAAAGGAAATATAAAAATAGTGTAAACTAAGAATATGCAAAAGATTAATATAAATGAAATAGATACCAAAGAAATTATTCCCGGTTTTCATGGAATATTTGTACATACAGAAAATATTACAACGGCTTATTGGGACATAGTTGCAGGTTCGCAATTGCCGGAACATGCTCATATTCAAGAACAAATAATGAATTTAATTGAGGGAGAATTTGAAATGGAAATTGATAGCGAAACACTAAAACTTTATTCTGGAGCAGTTGTTGTGATTCCTTCAAATGCACGGCATTCCGGAAAAGCTATCACACATTGCAAGATTATAGATGTTTTTCATCCTTCAAGAGAAGAATATAAATGAATGTGATTTTAAATTTGTTGTAAAATTAATAGTTGAATTAAATGGCGATGTCGAAGGATCTTATGTTAAACTAGAAATGATAATTTAAACTGATTCTAAAATTTCTTCCAGGAGCAGCAATACCACTTGAATATGTTCGATATCTTTTATCCATCAAGTTTTCTAAATCAATTTGAAAAGCAAATGCTTTAGAGATATTATACACAGATTTAAAATCGACAGTAAACCAAGCAGGAGAATAAGGATTTCCATTCTGGTCAACGGCGTATAAATCAGGTTTTGCTGCTTCTGTTGGAGCTAAATTTTCAAAAGATATTTCCCCATTAAAAAAAGCACTTAATTGAAATTTCCATTTATTATTCTCGAAAGTGAAACTTGAGTTTCCATAAAGTGGTGGAGCATGACGAATAGAAAAACCATCATTATCATATCCGCTTATGCGAGTTATTCCATTTTCCAAGCTAAAATAATCGTTTAACTGAAAATCAAGTTGAGCAGTAAAACCATAAATTTTAGCATATCCTGTATTTATAATTGCCTGAATATTACTTTCTTGTCCATCATAAATCATTGTTGTCGTTCCATTAATTGAATAATCTCCTCTTACCATAGCATTATCCAAATAAGAATAAAAGGCAACAAATTGGATATTTATTTTTTGATCTACTATTGCCTGCTTAAATCCAATATCGGCATTATAAACATATTCCGGTTTTAGGTTTGGATTTGGAACAACAACATTACCTGGTTCAGAATCAAATACTTTTGCTAAATCGTCGATATTTGGTGCACGAAAACCTGTTGAAAGATTTATATTTATTCGTGAGTTTTCTTTTTTTCTATAAACAAAACCTATGCTGGCTGTTAATGCATCATTTTCTAAATCAATATCTTCATAATCAAAAGGGAAGAATGTTTTATCTTCAAAACTAGAATGAATTTTAATATAACTATATCTTAGTCCACCACTTAAATCCATTTTCCGATTTAGTTTATATCTGAAGGCAGAATAAGCGGCAAGTGTTTGATATGTATTATCTCCATCAGGATAACGAGTAGATATTGGGTTTTGAATTGCAGTTGTAATATTCTCAGAGAAGGCTATTGATTTTAAATTGTCGATTGAAGCTTCAAATCCATAAAAATAAAAGAAATCGGGCGAAAGCTTTTTATTAAAATCAGCATTTAAACTTAAAATGTCTAAATTTTCGATACGAGAATTTAAAACATCGTTACCAAATCTTCTATCAATTCTACTTTCTTCATAGTTTTGATAGCTAATCTGAAGTTTAAAAGCATCCCAAAGTTTTGTGGCTTTTTCTGAGTTAATAGTAAAACTGTTTACCATCCATTCTTGAGGACCGTAGTACCACTCGGCATATTTCAAATTTTCACCACTCATTTGAATTAAGCGGTCGTAGCGCGGAATATCTGATGATTTGGTATAATAGAATAAATATTCCAGACTTAGGGTTTTATTATGCTGATATTTAAACTTTTGCATAAAATTTAATTGATTATATCCTGAGAAAACCTGTTTGTTAGGATTTTCATTCAATATCATTTGATCTTCATTGTTAATGCGTTCCACATAAAAAGGGCGTTCATATTCGGCAGGGCCAATGTTTCCCATTATTTGTTCACCAAAATTAGAATACGAAATGCTTGTAAACGAACCCCATTTATCCTTTGCTAGTGAAAAGTCAAAATGTCCGGTTTTTTCATTATTTGCAGAAGAATATCTGCTATTTGCCTGACCTTTAACAATTAACAAATTATTTGGATTTAATTCAATACTTTTTGAATGAAAATCTATTACACCACCTAATGCATCACTACCGTAAACGATGGAGCCAGGGCCAAAAATAACTTCTGAACTTTCGAGCAAAAAAGGATCAATAGTGATGATATTTTGCAAATTACCGCTCCGATAAATCGAATTATTCATTCTAATCCCATCAAACATTAGCAAAATACTATTTGCAGCAAAACCACGAATCATAGGGCTTCCACCGCCCATTTGACTTTTTTGAATATAAACACCGGCAGTATTTTTTAAAAGGTCGGCAGAAGTTTGCGGGTTTTCAAACGCTATAGTTTTTGCGTCAATTTTTACAATTTTATTTGGAATCTCTTCAATATTTTCTTCCCATTTAGTTGCAGAAATTACAATTTCGTTTAATCTGACTTCTTTTAGCTCTAATTTTATAATTTCTAGATTAATAGCGAATTGATAACTAATTGATAAATCGATATAAGCAGTATGATGAAAAACCAGAGTATCTGAAACATTAAAAGCTGAGATATCCAATATGCCTAATTCATTCGATACAGAAGTTGTACTTTGATTTTG